>NZ_DEPM01000219.1:12462-16265 GCF_002358775.1 Martelella sp. UBA3392 | reverse complement strand
GGGCTGACGGTGCATCCGGCGCCGGGCAACAAAGACGGCACCTTGGTGAATGGCCTGCTGCACCACTGCCCTGATCTGCCTGGGATCAGCGGCAAGCTGCGCCCGGGAATCGTGCACCGACTGGACAAGGACACCACCGGCTGCATCGTCATCGCCAAATCCCAGGAGGCGCTGGTGCGGTTGCAGCTTCAGATCCAGAAGCGGATCGCTTCCAGGGAATATCTGGCCGTGGTTCACGGTGTCCCTGACGGGGACAGCGGCACGATTGTTGGTGCGATCGGGCGGCATCCGGCGGACCGCAAGAAATATGCGGTGGTGAGCAGTGAGTCCGGCCGGTATGCCTGCACCCACTGGAGCTTGCTGGAACGGCTCGGCGACTACTCCCTGTTGCGTTTCAAGCTCGAAACCGGTCGGACGCATCAGATCCGGGTGCACTGCGCCCACATGAACCATCCGGTGGTGGGAGATCCCAGCTACAGCCGCTGCCGCAAGCTGCCGATCGACCTGCCAGGCCAGGCTCTGCATGCTGTGCAGCTGGGACTGGACCACCCCATCTCAGGCGACCGGATGATGTTCGAGGCCCCTTTGCCCCCGGTGATGGAGAAACTGCTCGCGGTGCTGCGCCGACGAACCGGTTGAGAATCCGACCCTCAGCTGTCACAGAGGCTGGACATTCCCTTGGCCGCGCCTTGGATGGTGGCGTTACGCACTCTGCTGATCGATGGTCATCCGTGTCTGCTGCCGCAGGGTCTGGCTGGCCTCGTTGATGCGTTCGATCCGCAACGAGATCGTTCCCCTGCCGATCCGCCGCCGTCTGATCGTTGTGGATCTTCCCCGCGTTGCCTGACGATCCCTTTAGCGCGGAAGCCGGGGGCAGGCCTCGACGAGCAGGCGACTGATCGGGGCCTGAGGAGCTTCGAACAGTCGATCGCCGGGGCCCTCCTCAACGATCCGCCCCTTGTCGAGAACGATCACGCGATGACAGAAGCCGCTGGCGACGGCGAGGTCGTGGGTCACGAAGATCATCGCCAGGCCCAGCTGGTGCTGCAGGTCCCTCAGCAGGCTGAGCACCTCGGCCTGCACTTCCGCATCCAGCATGCTGACGCTCTCATCGCAGATGACCACCTTGGGCTCAAGGGCAAGGGCGCGGGCAATCGCCACCCGCTGCTGCTCGCCGCCGGAAAGCTGGCCCGGATAATGGCTGAGGCGATGGCCGAGGCCGACGCTTTCAAGCGCGGCGCGGGCGCGCTCGAAGGCATCCCGCCTGCCGGCAAGCTCCAGCGGGATCGCGGCGTTTTCAAGTGCTGTCATGTTGGCGATCAGGTGGAAGGACTGGAACACGATGCCGACATTTTCGCCCCTGAAGGCGGCGAGCGCATCTTCCGAGAGGCCGGTAAGCGGCGTGCCGAGAATGGTGATCTCGCCGCTGTCGAGCCGTTCGAGGCCGGCGATCACCATCAGAAGCGTCGATTTGCCGGAACCGGAGGGGCCGAGAATGCCGACGGACTCGCCGCGGCCGATTTCAAGCGACATGCCCTTCAGCACATGAACGGCGGCGGTGCCCCTGCCTAAGGTCAGGTGGGCGTCTTCAAGTGCAATCAGATTTTCGGACAAATTCGCTTCCCGCTTTGAAATTCGACGCTTGGCTCAACACATAAAGGAATACGCAGCATCGGTCCCGATGGACCGGGTAGAAAACTGGATTTAGGAGTTCGACCATGCGATTAAAAGCGACAGCGCCGATTGTTTTTGCCGGTCTGGCATTTGTGGCCACGACGGCAAGGGCCGAAACGCCGCTGGAAATCGTCGTGCTCGGCGACAGTCTGGTGGCTGGTTACGAGCTCGCGCCCGGCGAGGATTACCCCACGAAGCTCGAAGCCGCGCTCCGCGAAGCGGGCTACGATGTCGCGATCTCCAATGCCGGCGTTTCGGGCGATACCACCAGCGGCGGGCTGGCCCGGCTTGATTGGTCGGTGCCCGACAGCGCCAACGCCGTGATCCTGGAGCTTGGCGCCAACGACGCGCTGCGCGGTCTTTCGCCCGATCAGGCGGCTGAAAACCTGTCGGCGATCATCGAGCGGCTGCGGGATCGCGAAATTCCGGTGATGCTGATGGGCATGATGGCGCCGCCGAACATGGGTGCCGATTACGCCGCGGACTTCAATGCGATCTATCCCGAACTCGCCAGTGAATACGGGCTCGACCTTTATTCGTTCTTCCTCGATGGCGTCGCCACCCATGCCGAATATCAGCTTGCCGACGGCATGCATCCGAATGCCGAGGGCGTGGATGTGATGGTCGAAAACACCCTGCCGAGCGTCGAAGCCTTCATCCAGTCGATCAGGCCACAGAGCGGGGGACAATCAAATTAACGCTTGCCTCATGGCGGGTTAAATGATTCGCTGAGGGTACGACTAGCAGATTCGGGGAGCTCGCCATGCCGAGAATTTTCACCGCCCTCGAAATCCCGCGCGAACAGGCGTTAAGTCTTTCGCTGTTGCGCGGCGGCCTGCCCGGGGCCCGCTGGATCGATGTGGAGAACTACCACATCACCTTGCGGTTCATCGGCGATGTCGACTTCCGCACCGCCGACGAGGTCGTTCACTGGCTTGACCGGATCGAGCGTCCGTCCTTTCGCCTCAGCCTCGCCGGAACCGGCCATTTCGGCTCCAAGAAACCGCATTCGATCTGGGCCGGGGTGTCGCCCTCGCCAGAGCTTGTCGCGCTGCAGGCCGATATCGACCGCATCTGTCAGAGGCTCGGGCTGAAGGCCGATCCGCGCAAGTTCATGCCGCATGTCACGCTGGCGCGGCTGCGCGGCGCCAAGGTTTCCGATGTCGTCGATTATCTGGCCGCCCGCGGCAATTTCCAGACGCTGCCGTTCACGGTCGGGCGCTTCGTGCTGATGTCGTCGCGCGATTCCGTCGGCGGCGGGCCCTACAAGGTCGAGGAGGCGTTCGATCTTTACGATCCGCAGGACGCCTACAGCTTCGACAGCAGCGACTGGCAGCCCGCCAACAGCATGTGGTAGACGGTCTCGAAACCGTCCTCCGCGTCATAATAGGGGTCGGGGATCTCCTCGCGGCGACCGAGCGTGTATTCGCTGAAGAGCGCCACTGTCGCTTCCGGATCGGGACCGGCGAGACGTTTGAGCGCCGTGACGTTGTTGAAATCCATGCCGAGGATCAGCGTGAACCGGCTGAAATCCTGCCGGGTGATCTGGCGGGTGCGCTGATGGGCGATATCGAAGCCATGGCGGATCGCCGTTGCCCGTGAGCGGGGATCCGGCAGTTCGCCCTGATGCCAGTTGCCGATGCCGGCGGAATCCAGCCTGAACGCGTCGCCCCGTCCGGCATTCTCGGCGAGGTGGGCGAACAGGCCCTCGGCCAGCGGAGAGCGGCAGATATTGCCGCTGCAGACGAACAGGACGGCGTGTTTATGCGGTTGTGCCATGATGTTTGCGCAATTTCATGAACGATATTGTCGAAATGGAGGATGCCATGGATGACAACCGACTGGAACCGGAAGAACTGAGCGTAGCGCTTGAAGCGCGAGAGGGCTGGGCGCTTGCCGAAGACGAAACCGCGATCACCCGCGATTTCAAGTTCGCCGACTTTCGCGAGGCCTTCGCCTTCATGAGCGAATGCGCCCTTGCCGCCGAGCGGCTCGATCATCATCCCTCCTGGAGCAATGTCTATAACAGGGTCGGCGTGTCGCTGACCACCCATTCCTCCGGCGGCGTTTCCGCCCGCGACATCGAAATGTCGAAGATCATGGATGCGGCGGCCCGGCGCTATGGTATT
>NZ_DEPM01000219.1:0-12147 GCF_002358775.1 Martelella sp. UBA3392 | reverse complement strand
GCTATGGTATTTGACCGTACACGCCCTATATCGCCGGTAAAACGGAGTTTGTCATGAGCGATATCAAATATGGCGACATTCTTGAGCCGGGCGACGAGGAAACGCAGGCCGAAAACGAGCGGATCGTGCGCGAGGGCTTCTGGCGCAAGCTGACCCGCACGGCGGCCCGCATTCCCTTCGCCCGCGATGCCGTTGCCGCCTATTATTGCGCCACCGATCGCAACACCCCGCTCGGCGTGCGGGTGGTGCTTTATGCGGCGCTTGCCTATTTCATCATGCCCGCCGATCTCATTCCGGATATCTTCCTGTTCGTCGGCTTTACCGACGATCTGGCGGTGCTGACGACGGCGCTGACCATGATCCGCAGGAACATCGAGGACGCGCATTACGAACGCGCGGATTCGGCGCTGACGGTGCTGCGCAAGCACTGATTGGAATGCGATTCCCCCTCTGCCGCAATCTTGCCGTGATTGGCGGCATTTGTCGTGGCATAATCGTCAGGACGCACATAAGCGGGCAAGGCCGGAAACGCTCTGGTGTTGAGATTTTGGTAACCTCGCTTGCGTATGTATTTGGACAAGTCTCAAAGTCGCGGGGCGCGCATCTTTTTGATGCCGCGACCGGCCCAAAGCAGAGAAAATCGGCAGGATCACATGTTTGCAAAAAGAATCGTCCTCGTACTGGTACTTCTATTCACCGGCGCCTCGATCGCTTCCGCGCAGACGCCGACCCCCATTCAGAAATTCGATGCATGGGTCGCCTATTCCTATCAGTCGGATGCCGGCAAGGTGTGTTACGCCCTTTCGGTGCCGGCCAAGAAGGATCCGGCGAATGTCGATCACGGCGACAATTTCTTCGTGGTGACCAAATATCCCGGCCAGAACGTTTCGCTCGAGCCCCAGGCGATGATGGGCTTCACGCTCAAGGAAGGCTCGACCATCGACGTTGTGGTCGATGGCAAGAGCTTCCCGATGTATCACAAGGGCAAGGGCGGCTGGCTTGAAAACGCCGCGCAGGAGCCGACATTGGTCGCCGCCATGAAGGCCGGCCGCACCATGGAGGTGGACGCCACCTCCGCCCGCGGCACCAAGACTGCCCACACCTATTCGCTGATCGGCATCACCGCGGCGCTGAACAAGATCAGCACCTGCAACTGATCACGCGCTGACAGTCCCCAAAAGACCCGGCTCCGGCCGGGTTTTTGCATTTCAGCGGCCGCTTTCACAGAAATCATCAGTGGCATCGCCGGCGGCTTCCGGTCTATAAAACCCGCATTCTCGATTGAAAGGGCGATCTCATGATACCTGTCGACGATCTCGTTGGAATGAAGGTTCTGGTGACCGGCGCAAGTTCCGGCATTGGTGCCGCTGCAGCATCCGCCTTCTCTCGTTCCGGGGCCGAGGTGTGCCTGCACTATTACAGCGGCAAGGAAGCCGCCGAGGCGCTGGCGGCGGAGCTGAGGGCGGCTGGCGGCAAGGCCCATGTGGTCGGCGGCGACGTTTCGCGGGCGCCGGATACCGAGCGGATCGTCAAGGAAGCGGCCGAGCTGATGGGCGGGCTCGATTGCCTGGTCAACAATGCCGGCGCGATCGGCCGGGTCGCGGTCTCCGATTTCGACGAGGCGATCTATGAGCAGGTCTTCGATCTCAATACCCGCTCGATCCTCAGAATGGTGCGCCACGCAGCCCCCTGGCTCAGGGAAAGCGACCGGGCCTCGATCATCAATCTCGGCTCTATTGCCGCGCGCCACGGCGGCAACAAGGGATCGGGCGTCTATGCCGCGGCCAAGGCGGCCGTCCATTCGCTGACGCGCAGCCTTGCCAAGGAGCTGGCCGGCGACGGCATCCGCGTCAATGCGCTTGCGCCCGGCGTCATCGAGACGCCGTTCCATGATGAGACGCCGCACGCGGCCATGAACGCAGCGCTGAACGCGATCCCGCTCGGACGCCTCGGCACGGCGGAGGATTGCGCCTGGAGCTTCGTGTTCCTGGCCTCGCCGACCATGGCCGGCTTTATCACCGGTCAGATCATCGACATCAATGGCGGGCAATATATGCCCTGACCGGCGGATTCCGCGCGCCCGGGTTTCCGGACACGCTCCATTTTCAGTTGGGGCCGATCAGGCGCTTTTGACGAAGCGCTGATTGCGTTCCATCAAGAGGCCCCAGTTCTGGGCGGAGGCGAGGTGGAGCGCAATCGCGTCCGTCCAGCCCTTTTCCGTCCACTGCTTCAGGGTTCTTGCCGGCAGCGCGCGGTAGCGCTCGATATCGATGACGCTGAAGCCGTCGAGGCGGTAGCGCGACTTGTCCGGGAAATCCATGTCGACATGGCGGGCGACGAGGATATCCGCCTCGGCGATCGCCTTCAGGAAGGCGGTGTCCTGCGCGCGGTGCTGGTGATAGGCCTCGCACAGATGCAGCATCGGCTCGACGGCCTTGCTGGCGGTGCCGTCCTCGTTGAAGATCGGCGCTGCATCCGGCGCATCGGAAAGCGGCTTTATCCGGCCGCTCTCGCTGTCATAGGCGAGATAGCGGGTGTCCTGGTCCGGCGACTGCACCAGAATGAAGGGATAGCGGCGGATATAGGCCGGAATGTAGGTGTGGGCCGCCCAGGCGCCGTCTTCCTCGAGCATCAGGTTGCGGCCCTGCTTCAGCCCGACGATCGCGACCGGAGAGGGTTCCTTGTCCCCGACGAACACGATCGGATAATGCCGGATCGAAGGCATGAATTCACTGACGGACAGCGGGATTGCCGTGGCCTCGGCCGTGAACGAAAAATCCTGGCTGCCGACAAGCCCCATCGCCTTGTGGTCCTCGAAGCGCAGCACCTGCGGCTTCCTGTAGAAAAGCGGCAACTGGGTTTGGGTGGTCATTGAATTATGGTCTCCTCTCGGCCCTGTCCGGTATGACGTACCGCTCTCTTACATGGGTTGCCGGAGCGGAACAATCGCTGATGTTCCCGTGAACGGACCTCCTTTGAGTTGTGGTCTGTTTTTATTCTTCTCGTGGTTGACAGATGAGGGCAGGATTGAGAAAGTTAACTACTTGTTAATTTTAGCAAGTGACTGGAGAGGGACAATGAAATATCTGACATGTGTCGTGCTGGGCGCGGCCGCGCTTGCGGCTGGCTGTGGCAACAATGGCAATGATGGCATCGCGACCAACGCGCTTGGCTATTACGGGGACGTGAACTGGGACACGGGCCGGATCGACGGGTCGGGGACGGCAGAGGCCGGTATCCAGATCAACGACGATGACAGTGTGACCGTTCAGATCAACGAGGGTCCCTATGCCGGGGAAACCAGAACCTTCTATTACGACGGCGCGGGCGGCTATACGACCGACGACGCCGAGGCCTATCTGCAGCTCGGCTATTTCGACAATCCGAACGTCAAGGATGGCCCGGTGGTGGCCCTGATCGACGTCAATGACAACGACGAAGAGCTCACCCTGATGGCGCTTCGCTCGAGCAACGACATGCCCGCTGAATCCGACATGCCGGTCACGGGCTTTGCGACCTATACCGGCAGCCATCTGGGCGGAGCGACGATCCCGGGCCAGTATCTCGATTATATCGAGGGCGGTTTCCAGGCCAATGTTGATTTCGGCGCCGGTCAGCTTGCGGGCGCCATGCAAAGCGATCTGGGCGATATCACCTTCGATGCCACCATTTCCGGGGCCGAGTTCAACTCGAACGCCAATTCGATCGCGATCGGCAATGATTACGGCGTCATCAATCAGGGGGCTTCCGGCGTCGAGGGCGGATTCTACGGCGCTGGCGCATCCGGCATGGCGGGGACCTATCTGCTGAACGGTCAGGGGTCGCTGGATGGCGCAGGCGCCGTCGGCGCCTTCGTCGCCGATCGGAACTGACCCTCGCCGGAACGATCGCGGGCCCCTTTCGGCCCGCGGTCATTCATCGGGAGATATTCCGGTCGATGGAGCGATTTTGCCCTTTCGCCAAAGCGCGACCGTTCTCTCCATGTGTTTGAAGCCTTTTCGCAGACCTCGGGCGAAGCTATCCGGTCGCGAAACGCAGTGGTACAGAGTTCGCGGTCATCGGATGCAGTTCGCACGTCTCATTCTCGGTCTGAAACGCATGGCGGCTTCGGCCGCAGCGGCGCTCGTCGTCGCCGGCTTTTCCGGCGGCGCGGCGTTGGCCGACAACCCGTTTCCCGAGATCAAGATGCTGATCGAATCGGGCCAGTATGATCAGGCGATGGCGCTCTCGGCGCATCTGACCCAGGACCCGGAAATGTCCGCCCTGTCGCAGAAATTCACCTATGCGCTGATCCTGAAGCGCCAGGGGAAGCTGAAAGAGGCGGCGGGCATCATGCGCGCGATCCTCGCGGAAAAGCCGAACCTGTCACGGGTGCGCCAGGAACTTGCCCACACGCTTTCGCTGATGGGCGAGAAGAAGGCCGCGATCTATCATTTCTCGATCCTCGCCGACAATGCGCCGAGCGAGTCGCTGCGCTCCTTCTACGAGGATTTCATTGATCGCGTGAACCTCGACCGGCCATGGACGCTCGGCGGCTATGTGGCGATCGCGCCCAGCACCAATATCTCGAATTCGACCGATGAGGACCTCGTCCATATCGGCGGCATTCCGCTTGTGCCCGGCGAGAAGGCCGAAAGCGGCGTCGGGCTGAACTACGGCGTGAACGGCACCTATACGTTCGAACTGGTCGACGATCTCTCGCTGACCTTCGGCGGTTCGGTCACCGGCCTTGCCTACAAGGAAACCGCCTATAACCAGACCCAGTTCGGCGGCTTCTCGCAACTTTCCTGGCGCACGGATCCCTGGATATTCAGCGGCGGCATCGCGGCGGAGCGGGTGCTGCTGGGCAATGAGCCTTATCGCACCGGTTACGGTCCGGTGTTTTCCGTGCGCCGGTCCTTCGGGGCTTTCGGCGTGACTTCCGCCAATGTCTCGTATCAGTGGCTGGATTACGACGAGGTCGATGCCTTTGACGGCTACCAGGTCGGTTTCAGCCTCAATCATCGTTACGCGCTGACAGCGGCGAGCAGCATTCGCGTCGGCGGCGGATACAATTATGTCCATGCCGAAAACGACAGCAATTCCTATGACGGCTATAATCTGAACGCCAAATATGCACGCGAATGGTCGGGCGGTATCCTTACCGATATCGCGGTCTCGGGCACGCTCAGGGATTATGTCGGCGATTTTCCGCTGATGACCGAGCCGCGTCTCGACCGGCGCATCGATATCGAAGTCGGCGCGACGTTCCGCACGCTGGCGATGAAGGGCTTCGCACCCCGTCTGGAATATGCCTATTCGCAGAACTTCTCGAATGTCGAGCTCTACGACTACAACAAGAGCACGGTGTCGCTGTTCGTGACCAAGCAGTTTTAGCGGCTCAGCCCTGTCGCTGCGCGGCAGCCTGCAGGAACTCGACCTCGCGCCCCGGCCGGATGATGGCGGCGGTCAACCTGCCTCTGGCGTAGGCGCCGGTATCGATCGAGATCACGCCGTTCGCCATGATCGGCCTGTCGACCACGGTGTGGCCGTGAACGATCCATGTGCCGTCTTCTCGCGGCAGTTCGCCAAAGGCGGGGTGTCCCCAGGTCAGGTTGGTGGGGCGCTGGCTCTCCAGCGGCTTGCGCGGGTCGGCGCCAGCGTGCACCACGGCGACATTGCCGCTTTTCCAGAGCCGGGGCATTCCCTCCAGAAAGCCGGCCATGTCGCCAAGCTGTTGGAGCAGGGCATCACGAACCACGGAAAAATTGCGGTCCGTTAACGCGTTGCCGAGGGAAATTTCCTTGAAGCTCTCAAGCGTCTGCAGGCCGCCATAGCGCAGCCAGCGCTCGCCCTTTTCCTCCGGCGCCCGCAGAAAGTCGAGGAGCATCTCCTCGTGATTGCCCTTGAGACAGAGGATATCGCCGTCACGCGTCTGGCGTTCGTGGAGCATCCTCAACACGCCGGCGGAATCCTCGCCGCGGTCGATATAATCGCCGACATGGATGATCCTCAACCCGGGCGCGGCGTCAGCGATCTTGTCCCACAGCGCCGCGAGCGCGTCGGCGCAGCCGTGAATATCGCCGATCGCCGCAAAGCCCTCGTCCGGCGTCGGCAGGCCGCCGCGAAAGGATGGCGGCAGCGGCTCCGGGCTTGCCGGGCCGGGTCGGGAAAACAGGCGGCGTAGCGATTTCATCGGCGCAGACACCTCCAGCGCAAAGCAGTGTGGCCGCAGACGCGACCGGAAAATATGCGCAGACGCTAACAGAGATGAGGGCCGGCGGGCAAGACGCCTTCCGGCCGGCAGGCGTGAGCGCTATTCCGGCTGTCCGTAATAGGCGGTCGCGCCGTGCTTGCGCAGGAAGTGCTTGTCGAGCAGTTCCTGTTCGATCGGCTTCAGGCCCGGCTCAAGCTGCAGCGATGACAGCGCCATATCGGCGATGCATTCTACCGCGACGGCCACCTCGACCGCCTTGGCGACGGTCTTGCCCCAGGTGAACGGTGCATGGCGGTTGACGAGCACGGCCGGAAAATCGAGCGGATTGAGGTCCTTGAACCGCTCGACGATGACGTTGCCGGTTTCCCATTCATAGGCTGACGCGATCTCCTCCGGCGTCATCTTCCGGGTGACCGGTATCTCGCCATAGAAATAATCGGCATGGGTGGTGCCGAAATTGGGGATGGCGCGACCGGCCTGGGCGAAGGCGGTGGCGCGGGTCGAGTGGGTGTGGACCACGCCGCCGATCTCCTCGAAGGCCAGAAACAGGCGGCGGTGGGTGGGCGTATCGGAGGAGGGCCGCAGATTGCCCTCCACGATATTCCCCTCGAAATCCACGATCACCATGTTGTCGGGCGCGAGATCGGCATAGTCGACCCCGCTCGGCTTGATCGCGAACACGGCCCTGTCGCGGTCGACCGCGCTGGCATTGCCGAAGGTCAGGTTGATCAGCCCCTGTTTCGGAAGCGCGATATTGGCCTCATAGGCCTCGCGCCGGATTTCCTTGTACATGGCTTTCTCCTCAAGCCTTGATGCCGAGGCCGAGATGCCAGTAGATCTCGTTGTTGCGGAGATCCTGCTTGAACCGGTCGAGCCTCGTTTCGTCATTGATGACGGCAAGCTCGATCCCGGCCATGGTGGCGAAATCCTCCAGCATTTCGGTGGTTACATCGTTGGAATAGGCGGTGTGGTGCGCGCCGCCGGCAAGGATCCAGGCGGAAAGCGCGGTCTTGAAGTCCGGCTTGCATTCCCACACGGCGCGCGCGACCGGCAGCTTCGGCAGGTCGGGATGCGTAACCGAGGTCACCTCGTTGACCAGCAGGCGGAAGCGGTTGCCCATATCCATCAGGCTGGCGTTCAGCGCCGGACCGAGCCTGGCGTTGAAGACCATGCGCACCGGGTCGGCCTTGCCGCCGATACCGAGCGGATGGATCTCGATCGACGGCTTGCCGTCGGCGATCGACGGGCAGATTTCCAGCATGTGGGAGCCGAGCACCTGCTCGTGGCCGGGGGTCATGTGGTAGGTATAGTCCTCCATGAACGAGGTCGCCCCGCTCATGCCGTGGCCCATCACTTTCAGTGCGCGCACCAGCGCCACGGTCTTCCAGTCGCCTTCGCCGGCAAATCCGTAGCCGGCGGCCATCACCCGCTGGGTCGCCATGCCCGGCAGCGTCTCCATGCCGTGCAGGTCCTCGAACGTGTCGGTAAAGCCCTTGAATCCGCCGGCCTCGAGGAAGGTCTTGAGGCCGAGTTCCTGACGCGCCGCGTTCAGCAGGCTGTCATGGCGCTCGCCGCCCTTTTTCAGAACGTCAGCAACATTGTACTCGTTCTCGTAGCTGGCCGCCAGATCGGCGACATCGCCGTCGGAGAGCGTGTTCATGACATCGACCAGGTCCATGATGCCGTAGCCGTTGACCGAGAAGCCAAGCTTCATTTCGGCGGCGACCTTGTCGCCCTCGGTCACGGCCACCTCGCGCATATTGTCGCCGAAGCGGCAGAACCGGCCGCCCTGCCAGTCGTCCCAGGCGCGCGCGGCGCGCATCCAGGCGTCGATGCGGGCGTGGACTTCCTTATCGGTCCAGTGGCCAGCGACCACCTTGCGGCCGAGCCGCATGCGGGTGTGGATGAAGCCCGCCTCGCGGTCGCCATGGGCAGCCTGATTCAGGTTCATGTAGTCCATGTCGATCGTATCCCACGGCAGGTCGCGGGCATATTGGGTATGGAAGTGCAGGAACGGCTTGTTGAGCAAATTGAGCCCGCGGATCCACATTTTCGACGGCGAGAAGGTGTGCATCCACAGGATCAGTCCGCCGCATTCCGGATCGGAATTGGCGCGCACCGCCAGTTCGGTCGCCTCCGCCGGGCTCTTGACCACGGGCTGCGGCACGATTTCGAGCGGCAGGTTGCCATCCGCCGACAGCGCGTTGGCGATCTCGGTGAATTGTGCGTCGACCTGGGCGAGCGTTTCGGGGCCGTAGAGATGCTGCGAACCGCAGACGAACCAGATCTTCAGTGGTTTGAGGCCGATCATGTTTATCCTCCGGAATGTGAGCGCGTCGGTAAATTGCCGTTTCCCGGCCTGACGCGCGTGAAACAAATGTATGGCGCTTTCTGGCGCCGTGTTATGCGGCGCGAACCCTGTCGCGGATCTCGATCAGGTCCTTCATGATCTTCGACAGGTCGGAATCGCGGGTAATCCCGCCAAAACCGTCATGCAGCGTCAAATAGAGACCGTAGAGTTCCTCATAGATTGCGACGTTTTCGGGTATCGGGTCGTAGCGGATATCCTTCAGCCCGGTCATCGCCCGCGTTGTCGCCTTGATATCCTCATGGGCGCCGGCGACGGAGGCGGCGCCCACGGCCGCACCCAGCGCGCAAGTCTGCGCCGAACGGGTCACAAGCATCGTCCTGTTCATGACGTCGGCATAGGTCTGCATCAGCATCGGGTTCTTCTCGGCGATGCCACCGGCGCAGACGACCTTGTCGATCGGCACGCCGTAATCGGTCATGCGCTCGACGATGGCGCGCGCGCCGAAGGCGGTGGCCTCCACCAGCGCGC
The DNA here is from genome assembly GCF_002358775.1 of Martelella sp. UBA3392. NCBI lineage: Bacteria > Pseudomonadati > Pseudomonadota > Alphaproteobacteria > Hyphomicrobiales > Aurantimonadaceae > Martelella > Martelella sp. UBA3392. The sequence continues at coordinate 3,112 of NZ_DEPM01000219.1, read as the reverse complement.
GATAGATTTCGGCTCGGGTCGAATAGAGCGTCTGGCCCAGAATGAGACCCGTCAGGCGCTGGTCCACCAGAATGGTGCGGTTGCCATTGTTCCAGTCGAGCGCCAGAAGCCCGCTTTGCCCGGCCTTCATCCCCGCGGCCTCGCGGGAAAGCTCGTCATGCAATGCCGGGCCGCCCTGGCAGACGCGCTCGACCCACCATTTGAAGATATCACCGACCGCCGATTGCCCCGCCTCGATGCCGTAGAAGCCCGGCAGGATCGAGCCTTCGACAATGCCGCAAAGGCCGGGGATGGTGTCCGATTTCGACATGTCGACGATCGCGCAGTCGCAGGTCGACGTGCCGATGACCTTGACCAGCATGCCTTCCTCGATGCCGCAGCCGATCGAGCCGAGATGGTTGTCGAAGGCGCCGGTGGCGATCGCGATGCCTTCCGGCAGGCCGAGCTTCTCGGCCCATTCGGCGCATAGCGTGCCGGCGGGCACCGAGATGTCCTGCGCGGTATCGTAAAGCCGGTCGCGCAGGTCGGCGATCGCGGGATCGAGCATGCCCAGGAACTCCTTGTCCGGCAGGCCGCCCCATTTGGGATTGTAGAGCCCCTTGTGGCCGGCCGCGCAGACGCCGCGCTTGATATCGGCGGGCGCCTTGACGCCGGCGAGTACCGAGGGGATCCAGTCGGCAAGCTCGACCCATGAGGCCGCTGCGTCGAACACGGCGCGGTCGACATTCAGGCAGTGCCAGATCTTCGACCACCACCATTCCGATGAATAGGTATCGCCGACCATGGCGAGATAATGCGGCCGTTCGGCCTTGCCGAGCGCGGTGATCTTCTCGGCCTCGCGCCAGCTCGTGTGGTCCTTCCACAGCCAGCAATGGGCGTTGAGATTGTCGGCAAATTCCGGGTCCATCGCCAGCGCGCCGTTTTGCGCGTTGACCGGCAGCGGGCTGGAGCCAGTCGTATCCACGCCGATGCCGATCACCTTCGCGGCATCGAATTTCTCGTGCCGAGCCGCCTGTTCCAGCGCGCCGCGAACGCATGCTTCCAGGCCCTGCAGATAATCGGCGGGGCTCTGGCGCGCGAGCAGCGGATCATCGGCATCGAGCAACACGCCCTGATCGCCGCTTGGATAATCGAAGACATGGGTTCCGTATTCAAACCCGTCATCGCAACCGACGACCAGAGCGCGCACCGAGTTTGTGCCGTAATCGATACCTATGGAGAACATGGATGCCTCGCCTAAACCATTCACTTATTAGCGGGTCCCCGGCAAGCCGGAGACTGTGCTGTTGTTTTCATTGTGCTGTTGCCCGCTCCGTGGTCAAGCGCAGCAAGCCCTTCTGCAACAGGATGAACAGGAGCAGAAGAATACCGATGGCGATCTTGGTCCACCAGCTCGAAAGCGTTCCGTCGAAGACGATGTAGGTCTGGATCAGGCCCATGGTCAGCACGCCGAAGAGCGTGCCGAACACATAGCCCGCGCCGCCCGTCAGCAACGTGCCGCCGATGACGACGGTGGCAATCGCCGTCAGTTCCGTGCCGACGGTCGCCAACGGATAGCCGGAGCCGGTGTAGATCGCGAACACGATGCCGGAAAGCCCGGCCATGAAGCCGGAAAAGGCATAGATCGAGACCGTGGTGTGGCCGATCCGCGAGCCCATCAGCCGCGCCGTCTGCTCGCCGCCGCCAAGCGCGAACACATTGGCGCCGAACCGGGTCTTGTGCGCGACCAGATGGCCGACCACGAAGGAAAGCAGCATGACGATGCCGATCAGCGTCAGCCGGCCCTTGCCGGGCATCACCCAGTAGGTCTTCTGCAGCATGTTGAAGAATTCATTGTCGATCGGCACGGAATCGATGGTCAGCATATAGGCGACGCCGCGCGCCAGGAACATGCCGGCAAGCGTGACGATGAAGGCCGGCATGCCGAGCGTGTATATCAGCCAGCCCATCGCCGCGCCAAAGGCCGTGGTGATGGCGAGCAGCAGCGCGAACACGACGAGCGGATGAAGCCCGGTATCGCGCAGCATAACCGAGATGAACACGCCTGAAAATGCGATTACGGAGCCGACCGAAAGATCGATGCCGCCCGACAGGATCACCACCGTCATGCCGACGGCGACGATGCCGAGATAGGCATTGTCGGTGAGCAAATTGCCCACCACCCGGGTCGACAGCATGAACGGGAACTGGATGTAGCAGATCGCATAGGCGACGATGAAGATCGCGATCGTGGCGTAGAGCGGATAGAGGCGCGGATTTCTCATTCTCCCGCCTCCTGTGCGGTCTTGCGGCCCAGCAGTTTTTGCCTCAGATATTTCAGGTCGCCGGTGATGTTGGGCGATTGCAGAACCAGGATGAAGATCACCAGCACCGCCTTGATCACCAGATTGTATTCCGAGGGGAAGCCGGCGAGCAGAATGCCGGTGTCGATGGTCTGGATGATCATCGCGCCGATCACCGCCGCCGAGATCGAGAACCGGCCACCCATCAGCGAGTTGCCGCCGACGACGGTGGCGAGCACCGCGTCAAGCTCGAGCCAGAGTCCGGCATTGTTGGCATCCGCGCCGCGGATATCGGCGGTGATGATGATGCCGGCAAGCGCCGCGCAGAAGCCGGATGCCATGTAGACGGCGATCAGCAGGACGCGGGCGTTGATGCCGGCCAGCGCGCTCGCGCGGCGGTTGACGCCGATCGCCTCGATCAGAAGCCCGAGCGCGGTGCGCCGCACCAGCAGGATCGCAAGCGCCGCCGTCAGCACCCAGATCCAGACGGGAACCGGAATGCCCAGCACGGAGCCGGAGCCGAGAAAGGCAAAGCTCGGCAGGTTGAAGGTCAGTATCCGCCCCTCGGTGATCAACTGGGCGATGCCGCGCCCTGAGATCATCAGGATCAGCGTGGCGACGATCGGCTGGATGCCGATGAAGGCCACCAGCACGCCGTTGAAAAGGCCGGCCGCGAGCCCGGCGATAACCGCCATGGCGATTGCCGCTGCAAGGCCGTAGCCCGCGCCGATGGTGGCTGCCGCCATCGCGCCGGTAATCGCGATCACGGTGCCGACGGAAAGGTCGATGCCGCGGGTGGCGACCACCAGCGTCATGCCGATCGCCAGAAG
>NZ_DEPM01000108.1:11162-17414 GCF_002358775.1 Martelella sp. UBA3392 | reverse complement strand
TCCGGCTGCCGCCACCTTCTCCCCTGAGGGGAGAAGGGACCGTGGGGCTGGTTCTCCGCCCATCATCTCGATCAGCGAACCTCCTCGCCCCTCTGGGGAGAGGGTTGGGGTGAGGGGGAAGTTTGTCAGCCCACGCCAGCCGTTATGTTTATCTGCGGCCCTCCGGCAGCCGCCATTTTCCGCTTCCTCGTTGCGCCCGCGCCCCTCATCCGGCTGCCGCCACCTTCTCCCCGGCGGGGAGAAGGAACCGTGTGGTTGGCTCTCTGCCCATCACCTCGATCAGCGAGCCCCCTCGCCCCTCAGGGGAGAGGGGGGAAGACCAACAGCCGCCGCCTGCGTCAGCGAAACTACAGCCCCAGCAGCCGCTTGTTGGCGGCCTCGTCGGTGCCGCCGCCGGCGAAGTCGTCGAAGGCCTTTTCGGTCACGCGGATGATGTGGTGCCGCACGAATTCGGAGCCTTCGCGGGCGCCGTCTTCCGGGTGTTTCAGGCAGCATTCCCACTCGACCACGGCCCAGCCGTCGAAATCATTGGCGGCCATCTTCGAGAACACCGCGCCGAAATCGACCTGGCCGTCGCCGAGCGAGCGGAACCGTCCGGCACGGTCGACCCAGCCCTGATAACCGCCATAGACGCCCTGCCGGCCGGTCGGATTGAATTCCGCGTCCTTGACGTGGAACATCTTGATCCGGTCCTTGTAGATATCGATGTTGTCGAGATAGTCGAGGCACTGCAGCACGTAATGCGACGGGTCGTAGAGCATGTTGGCGCGCGGGTGGTTGTTGACGTGGTCGAGGAACGTCTCGAAGGTCACGCCGTCATGCAGGTCCTCGCCCGGATGGATCTCATAGCAGATGTCGACGCCGTTCTCGTCGGCATGGTTCAGGATCGGCGTCCAGCGTTTGGCGAGTTCGGCAAAGGCGGTTTCCACCAGGCCCGCCGGGCGCTGCGGCCAGGGATAGAGGAACGGCCAGGCGAGCGCGCCGGAGAAGGTCGCGTGGGCGTTGATGCCCATATTCTTCGAGGCTGAGATCGCCATCTTCACCTGGTTGACGGCCCATTCCTGTCGTGCCTTGGGGTTGCCGCGCACTTCCGGCGCTGCAAAGCCGTCAAAGGCCTCGTCATAGGCCGGATGCACGGCGACGAGCTGGCCCTGGAGATGAGTCGAAAGCTCGGTTACCTCGACGCCGTTCTCGCGGGCCTGGCCCTTGAAGTCGTCGCAGTAATCCCTGGATTCGGCGGCCTTCTTCAGGTCGATGAGCTGGCCGGCCCAGGTCGGCACCTGAACGCCCTCATAGCCGCAATCGGCCGCCCATTTCGTGATCGCGTCCCAGCTGTTGAACGGGGCCTCGTCGCCCGCGAACTGACCGAGAAAGATGGCCGGTCCCTTGATCGTCTTCATGATATTTCCTCCGTTCTATGCGGTCGCGTCGTGTCGGTGGCATCCACCTCGGGTTCCGGCGAAGCGGCCCTGCTTGTGCAGGGCCGGAGGCTCCGCCGGAGCATTGTGATGTCAGGCCGACATGGCCGGCCTGCCGGATCAGTAAGGCGAATCCGGGAAGTAGTAATCCTCGGCATTATCCGGCGTCACCAGCGTGGCGTCGAGGATGTAGCTGCCGGCTACCGGAACCTGATCCATCAGGCCCGCGACCGTCAGTTCCATCGCCGTGCCGATCATCGCCGGCGGATAGAGCACGTCAACCGGGATCATGCTGTCGCCGTCCATGACCTTCTTGATCATGTCCTTGGAGCCCGCGCCGCCGATGACATACTGGATGTCGTCGCGGCCGGACTGCTCGATCGCCTGCAGCACGCCGACGACCATGTCGTCATCCTGCGCCCAGACCACGTCGATCTTCGGATATTTGGTCAGGTAGTCCTGCATCACGCGGAAGGCGTCGTCGCGGTTCCAGTTGCCGAACTGCTTTTCGAGAACCTTGACGTTGGAGCCTTCGAGCGACGCGTCGAAACCGTCCTGGCGCTGCTGGTCGATCGGGATCGGCAGGCCGCGGATGACGACGACTTCGGCATCCGGCGTGGTCTCGACGATGTATTCGCCGGCGACGGCGCCGAGTGCCGGATTGTTACCGGCGACATAGAGGTCGCGGACATTGCTGTCGTTGTTCGACGGCGCGCGGTCCACCAGCGTCACGAAGGCGCCCTGGCTCTTGACCTGCATGATGGCGTTGACCAGCGGGTCCGGGTCGGTCGGCAGGATCACCAGCGCATCGATGCCCTGCACGGCCAGATCCTGCACGGCGTTGGCCTGGCTAGCCGGATCGGGCGAGGTTTTGACGATGATCTCGAGATCTTCATACTCGCCCATCAGCTCCTCGGCCACGCGCTCGGCGTGATAGACGATGCCGGCGGTCCAGCCATGGTCGGCGGCCGGGATGGATACGCCGACCGTCAGCGCCTGGGCTTCGGTGATGCCGACAAGCGATGTCGCCGCCATAAGGCTTGCGCCCAATACCATATGTTTCATGTTTACTCCTCCCAAGTGGCGGACCGGTTCAGTCCGGAATGTCCGGGCTGCGGGCGGTCCGTAAAACCCGCAAGTGCGTTAGCCTTTTTGCCTGTTGAACAGCGAGCGCTGCACCAGCATGGCGATGATGATGATCGTGCCCTGGATGGCGGCGATCAGATATTCGGAAATGAAGTTCGACAGCAGCATGATGTTGCCGACGATCTCCAGAATGAAGGCGCCGCAGATCGTGCCCCAGATGCGGCCGACGCCGCCGCGCAGCGCCGTGCCGCCGACGACGACCGCGGTGATCGCCTGCAGTTCCCACAATATGCCGGTGGTCGCCGACGTCGAGCCGAGGCGCGGCACGTAGAACAGCACGGCGACAGCGACACAGAGCCCCTGGATCAGATAGGTGATGATCCGGACATTGCGCACCGAGATGCCGGAATAGCGCGCCACTTCCTCATTGGAGCCGACGGCGATGACGTGGCGGCCGAAGCGGGTGCGGTAGAGCACGAAGGCCCCGATCAGCGCCGTCACAACGATCGCGATCACGGGGACCGGAATGCCGAGCACCGTGCCGAAATAGGCGGGGCGATAGGCGGACTGGACGTCGAAATCCTTCAGCGTGATCGCGCCGCCCTGCGACAGCCATGTCGTCAGCCCGCGGAATATCCCCATCGTGCCGAGCGTGACGATGAACGGTTCTATTCGCCCGACCGTGGTGATCACCCCGTTCAGAAGCCCGCAGGCCATGCCGATCAGGATCGCGAGCACCATGGCGGCGGCAATCAGCAGGTAGGGGTTGGCAATCACCGCTGTGTTGATGAACATGATCATCAGGCTGGCGACGAAGGCCACCATCGCGCCGACCGAAAGATCGAGCCCGCCCGCCGAAATCACGAAGGTCGCACCGACCGCGATGATCGCGATGAAGGCCGAGCGCGTCGCCACGTTCATCAGATTGGTGACGGTCAGGAAGTTCGGGTTGGAAAACGCGCCAAGCACCAGAAGCAGGGCCAGCGCCAGGAAGGGGGCCAGCACCCGAAGGTCGATCCGGCTCATGAAGCCGGATGTGTTTTCAGCCTGTCCGCTCACGACGCCATCTCCCGCTTGCCGGAAACGCCGGTCGCCAGCACCACGATCTCGTTTTCGTTCATGTCCTCTCCCGTCACCTCGCCGGCGATTTCGCCCGAACGCATCACCACGATCCGGTCGCAAAGGCCGATCAATTCCGGCATTTCCGAGGAAACCACGATGATCGAGTGCCCGTTTTGGGCCAGGTCGGCGATGAATTTGTAGATCTGTTCCTTGTTGCCGATGTCGATGCCGCGCGTCGGCTCGTCGATGATCACGATCTCGGGTTCGAGCAGCATCATCTTGGCGAGCAACAGTTTCTGCTGGTTGCCGCCCGACAGCTCGCCGGCGGCAAGTTCCTTCGAGCCGGTGCGGATGTCGAAGTCGCGGATCGCGTCGTCAAGCGCCTTGTCCTCGGCCTTGCGGTCGACCTGCAGGTTCTTGGTGAACCGGTCGAGGGCGGAAAGCGTCAGGTTGGTTCTGAGGTCCTTGGTCAAGAGCAGGCCCTTGCCCTTTCGGTCCTCAGAAAGATAGACGATGCCGGAGCGAAGGGCCGCGATCGGCGCATTGAAATTGACCGTCCTGCCATTGAGCCGCACCGCGCCCTTGCCGGGCCTGAGGCCCAGCAGGCCTTCCATCAGCTCCGTGCGTCCGGCGCCGATCAGACCGGCAAAGCCGAGGATCTCGCCCTTCCTGAGCGTGAACGAACAGCGTTCGGTATAGCCCGGCACGGTAAAATCCTCGACCTCCAGCACCGGCAGGCCCGCGCCGTCATGGGCGCGGTCAGGATAAAGCTTGGAGACGTCGCGGCCGACCATCAGCCGGGCCATGTCGGCGGGCTCGAGCGTATCGGCGTCTCGGCTGGCGATCAGCTGGCCATCGCGCAGCACGGTCACGGTGTCGGCGATCGCCTTCACCTCGTTGAGACGGTGGGAAATGAACAGCACGGCAACGCCGCGGTCGCGGATCGCGCGGATCACCTTCAAGAGCGCCTCGGTCTCGAAGGGGGTCAACGAGGCGGTCGGCTCGTCGAAGATCACCACCCGGTGCGGGGTCAACAATACGCGGGCGATCTGCACGAGCTGGCGCTTGGCGATCGACAGCCTGGAAACGAGGGTATCGGGCGCGATATCGGTGCCGAGTTCGAGGAGCGCCTTGTGGGCTTCGGCGTTCATCACCCGGTCGTTGACCGCAAGGCCGCGGCGGACTTCCCGGCCGAGGAAAATATTCTGCGCCACGGTGAGATCGGGCGCGAGCAGGATTTCCTGATGCACCAGCACGATGCCGGCGGCCTCCGCTTCGACAGGGTTTTCGAAGCTTACGGGCGCGCCGTCGACTTTCACGGCACCGGCGGACGGTTTCAGATTGCCGGCCAGAAGCCGCATCAGCGTGGATTTGCCGGCCCCGTTTTCGCCGATGACGGCATGAATTTCGCCAGCGCGAACGGACAGGTCGATGCCGTGCAGCACCTCGATCGGGCCAAAGGACTTCCTGAGCCCCTCGGTCTGCAGAATAGCGGCGTTTCCGCCCGCTTTCTCAATCATGATCCTCCCCAGGCGCTGTTACCGAAGCGCTCATTTCTCTCCGGCGCGCCGCGCCGGAAGATGTTCCTCCGCGCCGCCTTCCCGAGCGGCGCAAAACGGGCGCGGCTTCGCCCTTGCGGCGACGGCTGCCCTTTCCCCGATGAGCCTAGCGGGAAAAATGATGTACGTAAAGCATGTTTCGCCGTCCCAACCTTATCCGGGAGGCGGGGTCAGGCGATGTCGGTTCAGTCCTGGCTGACTGCGGTCGGGCTTTGCGCAGGCGGGGGCTCGGCCTCGGCCGGTTTCTCGGCGGCGGCGAGATTTGCCTCCAGCACCCATTCGCGCCAGATCGCGACGATCAGCGCCATCAGCACCGGGCCGACGAACAGCCCGATCAGCCCCATGGTCTTGACCCCGCCGACAAGGCCGAAAAAGGTCGGCAGGAAGGGCAGCTTGATCGGCCCGCCGACGAGGCGCGGGCGCAGCGTCTTGTCGACGATGAAAAGCTCGATCGTGCCCCAGGCAAACAGCGCGATGCCGTGGATCGGCGTGCCGCGCGCCACCAGATAGGCCGAGATCAGCGTGAAGGTCAGCGGCGCGCCGCCCGGCACCATCGCCATCACCGCCGTCAGCAGACCAAAGGAAACGAAATTGGGCACCCCGGCCAGATAATAGGCTGTGCCGAGCACGACGCCCTCGCCCATGGCGATCAGCGTCATGCCGGTCACGGTCGAGGAGATCGTCGCCGGCACGACGCGCGAGATCCGGTACCAGCGGTCGGGAAACAGCCGCTCGCCGATCATGTCGAGCTGGGCGGCGAACTTGTCGCCGTCCTTGTAGAGGAAGAACAGCGCGATCAGCATGAACAGCGCCGCAAGCACCAGCCCGAACACCCGGCCGCTGACGAACAGGGCGGTGCGATAGATGCTGCCGATATTCTCGCCGCTGACGGCCTGGATCAGTTGCCCGATATCGCCGGGCTGGCCGAGATATTCCCGCCATTTCGCCGAAACCCATTCGCCGATGACCGGCAGGTTGTGGATCCAGTCGGGAACCGGCGCGCCGATACGGTTGGCCGCGGCGGCCCAAGAGATCCAGGCCTCCAGTTCGCGCGACATGTAGATCACCGCGAAGACGATCGGCAGGATCAGGAACAACAGGATCAGGAAGATCGCGATCGCGGCGGA
>NZ_DEPM01000108.1:2977-10774 GCF_002358775.1 Martelella sp. UBA3392 | reverse complement strand
AAGGCGATGATCAGCGCCGCCAGAACCGGCACCAGGAAGCCGTGAAAGAAATAGATCGCGGCGAGCGCCACACCGAGCAGCAGCCAGCGCGCGGCGGTGACGGAGGGGATCAGCGGCGCACGGGCGGCGGCAGCCGTGCCGATCCAGCTTTGCGTCCTGTGATGCGGTTTCTGATCCATCGCCTGTTTCTTTCCCGTCGGACAGCCCGGCATTATCTATGCTGCCCCCATATCGCCTTTCAAGGTCGATAGCCAGCAAAAGCCCCATCGCCATCAAAGCCCGCGCTGGCCAGAACCTCCCTCGCCTCCACACCGGCCGGACGCGAACGGTCGGGATCGGGGCGGTAAGGGGCGGCGGCAAGCCGGGCGACATGATCCTCCGGCAGGCCGTGCTGGCGCGCGCCGGCAATGACCAGCGCATGATACCAGTCAAAGGGCAGCAGCGCCGGATCGCGGAAGGCGGGCGGGGCCTTGTAGGTGCAGGCTGAGACCGTCGCGCCGTCCTTCAGCAGGCGCACCGCGCAGTCATCGATGCGATCATAGCCCTTGCCTTTGCCCTCGAACGCATCAAGCAGATCGCGCTCGCTCAGGTCGAGCACAAAGACCACACCGAACACCGCCACGCCTGGCTGCTTGACGATCGTCGCCTTGCCGGACCCCTCATTGCCGATCTTTGAGAAGGCAAGCGCGTGGTCCTCCAGCACGGCCGGGCCGACCGGCCTTGCCGAGGGGCAGCGTCGCGCCAGCCGCTCGGTCAGCATGTTGGAGCCGTAGGCGAAATAGGCGAGCGCCATCAGCCTTCCAGTTCTTCGCGCAGCATTTCCAGCTCCAGCCATTCCTCTTCCTTGGCGGCGAGCGTCGCGCGCTCGCGTTCCAGCACTTTCGCGGCCTTGGAGAAACCATCGGGATCGCGGGCGAAGAATTGCGGGTCGGCCATGCGTTCCTCGAGCCTGGCGATATCCGCCTCGATCTTCGCCATTTCCTTGGGCAGGTTTTCGAGCGCGAATTTCTGCTTGTAGGAAAGTTTTCCTTTCGCCTTGGCGGGTTCGGGCGCAGCCTTCTCCCGGGCGGCCTGTTTTTCCTTCTTTTCGGCCGCCCTGGCCTCGGCGGCCGCCCCCTTGCGCTGGGCCATCATGTCGGAATAGCCGCCGGCATATTCCAGCCATTCGCCATCCGGCGACAGCGGATTGGCCGGCGCGATCGTCGAGGTGACGGTGCGGTCGAGGAAATCGCGGTCATGAGAGACGAGAATGACGCTGCCGGCGAACCCGGCGACGATCTCCTGCAGCAGGTCCAGCGTCTCGATGTCGAGATCATTGGTGGGCTCGTCGAGGATCAGCACGTTCGCCGGCCGCGCCAGGATGCGCGCCAGCATCAGCCGCGCGCGTTCGCCGCCGGAGAGGTTGCGGATCGGCGTGCGCGCCTGTTCGGGCTGGAACAGGAAGTCCTTCATGTAGCCCGCGACATGGCGTTGCTCGCCATTGACCAGCAGCGTGTCGCCGCGCCCGTCGGTGAGGTAATGCGCCAGCGTGTCGTCGGGGTCGAGTTCCTCGCGCTTCTGGTCGATCACGGCGATCTCGAGATTGACGCCGAGGCGTACCCAGCCGCTGTCGGGCGCAAGCTGGCCGGTCAGCATCTTCAAGAGCGTGGTCTTGCCCGCCCCGTTCGGGCCGACGAGACCGATGCGGTCGCCGCGCGAAACACGCAGCGAAAACGGCTTCACGATCACCCGTTCGCCGAAGGATTTGGTGATGTTCTCCGCCTCGATCACCAGCTTGCCGCTTTCGCGCACATCGCTGACCGTGGCGTTGACCGTGCCCTGCGGACCCTGGTGGGCGCGGTGACGGGCACGCATGTCGTGCAGGTCGCCGAGGCGGCGCATATTGCGCTTGCGCCTTGCGGTGACGCCGTAGCGCAGCCAGTGTTCCTCGCGCACGATCTGGCGCGCCAGCTTGTGCTGCTCCGCCTCTTCCTCCTCCAGCACCTTGTCGCGCCATTCCTCGAAATGGGCAAAGCCCCGGTCCATTCGCCGCGCGATGCCGCGGTCGAGCCAGACGGTGGCGGTCGAGACGTTTTCGAGAAAACGCCGGTCATGCGAGATCAGCACCATGGCCGAGCGGGTGCCGGCAAGCTCCTCTTCCAGCCATTCGATGGTGGTGAGGTCGAGATGGTTGGTCGGCTCGTCCAGCAGCAGGATATCGGGTTCTGGTGCCAGCACGCGCGCAAGGCCTGCCCGCCGCGCCTCGCCGCCGGAAAGCTTTTTCGGATCGGCCGACGGCGAAATGCCGAGATGCTCCATCATGTAATCGGCGCGGTAATGCTCATCGCCGGGCGCAAGGCCCGCCGCGACATAGGCTTCCACGGTGGCATAGCCGGAAAAATCCGGCGCCTGTTCGAGATAGCGTATGGTGGCCGACGGCTGGCGGAAGATTTCGCCCGACTGCGCCTCGACCAGGCCCGCGGCAATCTTCAGAAGCGTCGACTTGCCCGATCCGTTGCGCCCGACAAGGCAGATCCGGTCTCCCGGTTCGACCTGCAGGCCGGCGCCGGAGAGAAGCGGCGTTCCGCCGAAGCTCAGATGGATATCGTCCAGTTTCAAAATCGGCGGCATATCGCCTCATACTCCCGAAAAATCATGCGGCCGGAGAATGATGATCCCCGCGCCGTTTTTCAAGCCGAAGCGCACCGGCCCGCCCTTCGCCTTGTTCGAAACCCCGCGTGCCGCGCCGAAGGGCAGCGCGAAGTCTTCAAGCGGGTAGACGGCGTTGTCGATCGAAAGACCTGCAAGGTCTGATACGCCGAGCACGGAAAACAGCGCGCCTTCCGGCATGTCCACCACGGTTTCGCCGGCAAGCAGGGGATGGGCCTCTTCTTCGCCCGAGGTCAGCACAATGTCGATGCCATCGCCAGCCAGCCGGAGGGCGAGCAGCAGGTTCATCAGCCCATGATCGGTGCGTTCGCCCTGCAGAGCGCCGGCCATCACGATCCGCTGAGCACCCCGCTCGATCGCCTCCTCGACGGCAAGCGCGCCATCGGTCAGGTTCTTGGCGGGCGGGAAATTCTTGCGCGCGATGTCGGGAAAGCGCGCCACAAGTGCTGCATCGGTGGAATCGAAATCCCCTACCCAGACTTCCGGCTGCACGCCAAGCGCCCCGGCATGGCGCATGCCGCCATCGGCGGCGATCACCCGGCTTCCGGCCACAAGCGCCAGCACCCGGTCGTCAACCGTAAGCGCACCGCCCAGCAATATCGTGAAGGTCTCGTTCATGGCCTACGCAATAGAGCGGATCGGGGCCAAAGGGAAGGGTGGCACGCCCGCCCGGACGTGTTCGCCTGCCGATCCCCGCCCGGTCCGTTCTGCTCAGCTCGCGGTGCGGGTCTTGGGCGCGATCTCGGCGGCTTCGCCGGCATGGTCGCGGGCATAGTCCTCGAGGCCGTCGACGAAGCGCTGATAGAGCCTGGAGAACGTGTCGAGGTCATCGGCCGACCAGTTTTCAGTGACGCTTTCCAGAAGCCGCCGCTTCACCGCGTGCACCTCGTTCAGCAGCGCCCTGCCCTTCGGCGTGATAACCAGGATCGAACGGCGGGCGTCGTTCTGGCAAACGCGGCGTTCCAGCACGTTCTGGGAAACGAGTTCGGCGACGATGCGGCTTGCGCGCGAAGGGTCGATCCGCATGCCGTCAGCCACCGAGCCGATCGTCGCGCGGTGATTCTCGCCGGCGCGATGGACCACGTCGAGCACATCGAGATGGGTGATTTCCAGCGCCGGCGCGACATTGGCGATCGCGATCCGCCCGATGATGCGGCGGCGCATCATCAGCCGCTGCTGCGTCATGGTGTCGGAAATCCGCTGCATGGCATCGGCCTGATCGGGGGCTGTCGTGTCGCGCTTTTCGTCCATGCTCTCTGTCTATCAGATCATCGGAAAATTTGAAACATGCATAGTGCATATCCATGCTGTTGACAAATATTTGCTTTCAGCACATGTATCGGCGATGCGTTCCACTGAGACAGCCCCGCCCATGGACCAACAGAGCCCGTTCGTCTCGCTGGTAGAGCATCCGCGTCGTCGGGTCATCGCCTTCCTGTTCCTGCTGATGTCGATGTTCCTGGCGACCCTCGACAACCAGATCGTCTCCACCGCGCTGCCGACCATCGTCGGCGAGTTCGGCGCCGTCGAGCGGTTCGGCTGGGTCGCCTCGGCCTATCTGCTGGCATCCTGCGCGGTGATGCCAATCTACGGCAAGCTTGGCGATCTTATCGGGCGAAAATATGTGCTGATGGCGGCAATCGTGATCTTTCTGGTCGGATCGCTGACCTGCGGGCTGGCGGTCTCGATGAACACGCTGATCGCCGCGCGCGTTCTTCAGGGTTTCGGCGGCGGCGGGCTGATGGTGTCGATCTTCTCGCTCAATGCAGACCTGTTTCCCGCGCGCGAACGGGCCAAGTACCAGAGCTATGCCAGTCTCGTGCTGATGACGTCGGGCGCGCTCGGCCCGATCCTTGGCGGCACGATGACGGCCGCTTTCGGCTGGCGGTCGATCTTTCTCGTCAACCTGCCGGTCGGGCTTGTCGTGCTTGCGGGCCTCCACATCCTCCTCCCCAACCGCAAGACCGGGCGCAGACCGAAGATCGATTTCCTCGGCGCGCTGCTTCTGGCGCTGATGGTGACGGGGATCGTGCTGTGGTGCGATTCCGGCGAAATCTTCGGCTCGATGCTGTCGCCGGCAAGCCTTGGCGTGGTGGCCGCGGTCGCCGCACTGACCGGCCTGTGGGTGATGGTGGAGAGGCGCGCGCCAGAGCCGATGATCCCGCTCTCGCTATTTTCAAACCGGACCGTCGTGCTGCTTCTGATCGTCTCGATCGCCAGCGGCAGCATCGCGATCGGCATGGTCAATTATCTCGCTTTGTTCCTGCAGACCGTTCACGGGCTCTCGCCCACGGCGGCGGGCCTGTTCTTCATTCCGGTCACCATCGGTCTGGCTGTCGGCGCGCTCACCGGCGGGCGGCTGATGTCGATCACAGGACGATACCGGCCATTCGCCATTCTCGGCCTGTCGATCTCGACGTTGGCCTTTGTGACGCTTTCGCTGTTTGCCGTCTCCGCGCCGCTGGCGCTGATGGCGGTGATCCTCGGCCTGCACGGGCTCGGCATCGGCTTCGGCCAGCAGGTGCCGGTGCTTGGCGTTCAAAATGCCGCGCGCGGCGGCGATGTCGGGGCCGCCACCGGCACGGTGACGCTGTCGCGCATGGTGGGGGCATCGGCCGGCATTTCCATCTACGGCGCGATCCTGGCCCATGGCCTTGGCCGTTCCGCGTCCATTCCGGGCGTCGGCGCGCTGACCGAGCTTTCTCCCACGGCCATCGCCGCATTGCCGGAGCCCGCCCGGGCGCTGGCGGTCGGCGGCTACGGCGATACATTCACCATGCTGTTCATGTTTGCGGCCGTCGTCTGTCTGATCGGCCTTGTCGCGGCGCTTGCGCTGCGGCCCCTGCTCCTCGGCGCGCCGGCCAAGGCCGGAAGCTCAGCCTGACCGCTTGATGGCGGCCTCCGGCGGCGGCGTGATCGCGGGCGGTATCGCCTTGGCCTTGCCGGCGCGGGCAAGTGCGGTGCGGGCGGCGAAATACTGGATCGCGATGCCCGCCAGCAGCAGCAACGTATCCCCCAGAACCGTAACGCCGGTCATTTCGCGCAGAATCTGAAACGCGAAGGCGGTCAGCGAGCCGGTGACGAAGGTCGCGAGGCTCGCCCGGCCCATGACATTAATCGGCTCGAAGACCGGGAGCGACAGGAAGCGTTTGAGCCCCGGCATGTAAACCACGATATAGGCGAGCGCCAGGATATGGGCGATGCGCGGCAGGCTGAGCCATTCCTTGCTGGTATCGGCGATGAAGTCCGGCATGAAGGCGGGGAACGGGAAATTATACTCCCCGATCAGGCGCCACCAGACGGAATAGACCACGAAGGCGACCGAGGCGGCGTAAAGGACGGGGTGGAACGAAACCAGCGCCTTGCCGCGCCGGTTGGCTATGCCGACCGCAAGGCCGATCGCAAACAGCAACTGCCAGCAGAACGGGTTGAAGAACCAGGCCCAGTCGGCGGGATAGGCCGGGAGCCGGACCTCGAAATAGCGCGCCACAAGCCAGACCGCGAACGAGACCGACAGCATCAGGCCGATGCTGCGCTTGCCAAGCAATAGCAGCGCCGGCAGGGCCGCAAACAGCACGATATAAAGCGGCAGGATGTTGAAATAGCTGACCTGATAGGTGAGCAGGGCGGAGCCTGCAACCGTGCCGAGCGGCTGTTCCCACAGCCATGACAGCCCGTTCAGCTCGGCGAATTCCTCCATGCCGAAGCGCACCAGGAACGGCGTTGCAAGCGCCAGCACGACAAGCGTGGAAAACAGATGCGCGCCATAAATCGTGCCCGCCCGCCGCCAGATGCGCTTTGCCGTCTCCATCAGCGAGCCGGCGACGAAACGGCCGCTATAGGCAAGGCCCGCCGAAATGCCCGAGATCAGCACGAAGGCTTCCGCCGCATCGGAGAAGCCATACATCCGCATCGTGTAGAACGAGTAGAGGTTTTCCGGCACATGGTCGATGAAGATGATGATCAGCGCCAGACCGCGCAGAACATCGAGGCGCGGATCGCGCTTGCTTTTCACCGGGGCCGACGGGGCGGCGGCCTTGCTCCTGTTTGCGTCCAAAGGCGTTATCCCTGCGCTGCCGAATAGGCGGGCTCGATTGCATCCGTCCTCGGCGCGGCGGTTTCCCGGTCAATAACCGGTCTCTCGTTCCAACGCGCTAGAACGCGGTCGCGTTCCCTGACGATCGCCAGACGCGCCAGTTCCTCGGGCGTGCGGAACAGCTGGCAGTGATAGGCGAAGCGACCGCTCGCCGGCGATGAGCTTGCGGCGATCAGCAGCGGGGCGATGATCTGCGGGCCTGCGATCGGCGTCAGCCAACAGAACAGGTCCGGCGCAAGCGTCCACGAGCCGACGAGCGTCAGAATGCCGGTCAGCACGATCCACCAGCTTGCCCGGAAGGCCTCGCCGAATTTCAGCGTCTGGCCCTCGCGGTCGGAGGACGGCCAGCCGCCATCCATGCCGAAGATCACCTGCATCACCGAGCGGCTCTGATACATCAGCGTGATCGGCGCGAGCAGCGACGACCAGATGATCTCCGCGAGCGTGGACAGGAACACCCGGAAAAAGCCCCCGAAACGGCGCGCTTCGCCGGAGACGCCAGCGCGCAGCGCGATCAGCAGTTTCGGCCCGATCAGCAGCCCGCCGACCCCGACCAGCAGCGTGACCGCGAGCGCGGTCTCGGCGCGCGGAAAGATCGCCGGCAGATAGGGGCTCGGGAAGTAGTCGATCGCTGGCGCAAACAGCGGCGCGACGATCGAGGCGACGATGAAAGCCATCCACAGCGGCGAGCTGATATAGGCCATCACACCCTGGAGAAAGGTGAACCGGTTCCAGCCATGCAGGCCGGGCGCGGTCAAAAGGCGGATATGCTGGAGGTTGCCCTGGCACCAGCGGCGGTCGCGCTTGGCATAGTCGATCGCGTTCTGCGGCCCTTCCTCATAGGAGCCCTCGAGATCGGGATCGACCCGCACGATCCAGCCCTGACGCCGCAAGAGCGCCGCCTCGACATAGTCGTGGCTCAGGATATGGCCGCCGAAGGGCGGCGCGCCGGAAAGCGCCGGCAGGCCGCAGCTTTCGGCAAAGGCATTGGTGCGCACCATGGCGTTATGGCCCCAGAACGGGCCTTCCTCGCCCTGGATACGGGCAAGGCC
>NZ_DEPM01000108.1:0-2586 GCF_002358775.1 Martelella sp. UBA3392 | reverse complement strand
ATGATCTTGGGCAGCGTCTGCAACAGGCCGAGCCGCGGCTCGGCTTCCATCCGGCGCAGCATTTCCACGATCGTCTCGCCTTCCATCAGGCTGTCGGCGTCGAGGATCAGCATATAGGGGTAGCGCGCGCCGTGGCGGCGGACGAAATCGCCGATATTGCCGGCTTTCTTGCCGGTATTGTCTGTACGGCGGCGATAGAACGCGCCGATCTCGCGCGGCATGTCGGCGTGAAGGGTGAGGAACCACGCCTCCTCCTGCGCGATCACCTCGGGGTCGCGGCTGTCGGAGAGGATGGCGATATCGAAAAGCCCGGCATAGGGCGTTTGCGCCAGCGAATGCGCCATGGCGGCGGCCGACGAGAACGTCGCGCGCGGGTCTTCGTTATAGACCGGGATCAGGATGGCGGTCTTTGCCGCCTGGCCGCTTTCGGCAAGCGAGGCGCGCGGCGGCGTCTTGAACCGGCGGCCGATCAGGCCGCCAATCCCGAGCGCCGCGCCCCAGGCGATCCACGCGGCGGTCGCAGCGCATAGCGCGATCCGCACGAAGTCGACCCAGTCGGCACCGTCCGCGAAGAAAACGTCCATCGCAATGCGAGACGCCGCAATCGCGATGATTGCGGCGAATACGATCGAAAAGGTCCGTCTGAAGGCCAGCATCGGTTATCCCTTTAATCCTTGCGGGCCTCGCCGTTGAAAGCGAGAGGCCGTCCGGAAAAGTTATCTTCCGGTTTCTAGAGCCGTGCCGAGCGCGGGCGCTGCCACACGAGAACCGGCGACAGGATCGTCGCGATCACGCCGCGGCGGCGCGGGCGCTCAAGAAGCTGCTCGGGCATGGGAAGCGGCGCGGACGCCGGAAGAAACCGGCTGAATTCCATGTTCTGATCCGACCCGTTAATTTGGTTGGTCATCGCCTTTTCTCCACTGATATAACCATATTTCACTCACGTCGCGGCTTCCGTCCGTCAGCGCCCCGACAATTTCCACCGGCGCGTCGCCGGCGGGCTTGATATCGATTGCCAGACGCCAGACGCCCTGGCCTCTGATTGCCGAGACCGTGGAATGCACGACCTCGCCATTGGTAATGTGCAGGCGCTCCTGCAGTTCCGAGCCGGGCGCCATGTCATCCAGCGGGCCGCCGGCGAAATCGACCACGAGCTTGCGCACGTCGTCATCGTCGTTGGCCACGCCCGAAACGCCGCCCTCGCCGCTGCGAATATCGATGACGCGGGCGAGCCTGGCCTGGTCTTCCTCGATCGCGCCCCAGGTCAGCCGGTATCCGAATTCGGCCGATCCGCCTTTCTTGGCGGGCGCTTCCGGCTGCCAGAAGCAGACGATATTGTCGTTGACTTCCTTGTCGGTCGGGATCTCGACAAGCGAAATCGTGCCCTTGCCCCAGTTTCCGACCGGCTCCACCAGAAGCGAAGGCCGCCGCTCGTAATGCGCCTCGGCATCCTGATAATCCTCGAACGCGCGATGGCGCTGGTATAGGCCGAACGCCCGCGGATTGGTTTCGCCGAAGAACGAATTGGCGAGCGTCTTGGCATTCTGCAGATTGCGCCACAACTCCGTTCCATCGGCCCGCACGATCTTGAGGCCCTCGCTGTCATGCACCCGCTCGCGGTAGTCATCGAAGGCATGATGGTTGGCCGGCCCGAACAGAAACATGGAAGTCATAGGGGCAACGCCGAGACGCTCGATATCGTTCCGGAAAAAGAGTCGCGCGGTGACATCCATGCGCGTGTTCTTGCCCGGCGTGATCACGAAACGGTAGGCGCCGGTCACGCTTGGGCCGTCCAGAGCGGCGAAGACGGTGATCTTGTCGTTCTCCGTTCCCGGCCTCATGATGTAGAAGGCGGAAAAGCGCGGAAACTCCTCGCCCTGGCTGGTCGCGGTGTTGACCGCGAGCCCGCGCGCCGAAAGGCCATAGAGATTGTTCTGGCCGAGCGCGCGGAAATAGGACGAGCCCAGAAACGAGATCAGCTCGTCCGAGACTTCCGGCCGGTTCAGCGGATAGTTGATCCGGAAGCCCGCGACCCCTGGCAGCTTCACGCCATGGAACTGCTCGACATCCAGCGGCGCGCGGTAGATGAAATCATCGCCCGTAAACTCGAGTTTCTGCGCCGCGCCATCGGCCACCTCGTAGATATCGACCGGCGTCTTGAACAGCCAGCCGAGCGCGAAGGCCTGAAGCTGGAAATCGGACTGGTCGCGCCAGATCGCCTTGTTGGGATCGTAGCGGATCGCGCGGTAATCATCATATTGAAGGTCCCGGAACGGCTCGGGGACCTCCTGGGACGGCTCCTGATAAGGCTCGCCGGCCCTGGCCTTCATCTGCTCGGTAAGCGTGTCGAAAGTGAACGCGTCGGGAGGCGGCGCTGACGCCTCGACCGTTGCATTGGCTTCCGGCATCTTTCCCGGCTCGACCGCCTGCTGCGCGAATGCCTTGCCGCCCATTCCGGAAAGGGCGAGCGCGCCAACCGCGGTCTGGGCCAGAAAGGTTCGTCTCTTCATGCGTAAATCCCGTTGGCTTTAAATGGATAGATAATATGAAATGGTGCAGAGCAGCATACTCATTCCCTTCGCCCGC
>NZ_DEPM01000258.1:0-6948 GCF_002358775.1 Martelella sp. UBA3392 | reverse complement strand
AAGAACAACAGAGTTGATGACGCCGAATGAGGCGATAGGTCGATGGTTTATGTGTTATTCCGCGACAAGTGCCAAGCACGCGCCGTTCAAAGCAAATCCTGCAGGATCGGGATCAGCGGTTCGTCGGCGGGGGGCATGGGGTAGTCGCGCAGGTCCTTGGCGCGCACCCATTTGATGGCCTGGCCCTCCTGGCCCTTGGGGATGCCTTGGTAGCGGCGGCAGACGAAGAGCGGCATCAGCAGGTGGAAATCGTCATAGGTGTGGCTGGCGAAGGTCAGCGGCGCGAGGCAGGCGACCTTGGTGGTGATGCCGAGTTCCTCTTCCATTTCGCGGATCAGGCAGGCCTCGGGCGTCTCGCCCGGCTCAACCTTGCCGCCGGGAAACTCCCAGAGCCCGGCAAGCGACTTGCCCTCCGGGCGCTGCGCCAGCAATATCCGTCCGTCGGTGTCGATCAGCGCGCAGGCGGCGACCAGGAGCAGTCTTTTCGATCCATCCGTCATTGTTGTTCCCGCCAGTACCGGTAGCGATAGGCCTCGGCAAATCCGAGGCTCTTGTAAAGTGCGATTGCGGCCGCGTTCTTCGCCGTCACCTGAAGCCAGGCCATGCGCGCGCCGCGGCCCTTGGCCCAGCGCAGCATGGCGGCGGCGAGCTTGCGGCCGTGGCCCTTTCCGCGGGCGTCTTCGGCAACGGCGAAAGCCTCGATGCCGGCCATGTCGAAATCATGCACCGCAAGCCCGACCGCATAGGGCTTGTCGTCCTCGCGGATGAACAGGCCGTGGGCGGGCTTGATGGCGGTCACCACCTCGGCAAGCCCGGCCTTGGTCAGGCCCGCGATCGGGTTGATCGCGAGCGAGGCGTCGACGAAACGCCCGATGTCCTGGCTCGGCAGAAGTTCGATGGCGTCGGCGGCCTGAAATCCATCGAGATCGAGGGTCATCACCAGGCTCTCGTCGAAGGCTTCCGCGCCTTCGGCGGAGAGATATTCGCCGATCTCGGGCGGCGTCAGCGGCGTTTCGCGGATCAAGAGCGGGCGGCCGAAGGCGGCATAATGGCGCTTGGCTTTTTCCAGCCGGATTTCCATGTCGGCGATATCCGACCGGTCGAGCACGGCCAGGCTGTTGAGCCGTTTCGACGGGTGTCCCGCCGTGACCCGAAGCTGCCACGCGCCGTCATAGAGCACGTTCTTCGCCGGCCAGGCGCGCAGGCCCATGGCTTCCAGTCTGCGGACAAGCGGAAGATCAACGTTCAAGACGATTCCGATTCAGTGACGATCCGTTGCGGTGGATGTAATGACGGAGGGCCGGGCTGTAAACACAAAAGCCTCTTGTCAGCCGATCTGTGTTGCCCTGCGGCAACGCTTCCTTAGCTGCGGTAATCGCCGTTGATCGCCACATATTCCTTGGTCAGGTCGCAGGTATAGACCGTTGCCTGACCGTCCCCGATGCCGAGATCGGCGCGGATCGTGATCTCGTCCTGCCGCATAACGGCGGAGGCGTGTTCTTCCGAATAGTCCGGATCGCGTTCGCCCTGAAAGGCCACGCGGATATCGCCGAACCAGATCGCCAGCCGGTCGCGGTCGGCCTTCTCGCCGGCCTTGCCGACGGCCATGACCACGCGGCCCCAATTGGCGTCCTCGCCGGCAACAGCGGTCTTGACCAGCGGCGAATTGGCGATCGAACGGGCGATCTCGAAGGCGGCGCGGTCGCTCTCGGCGCCGGTGACGTTGACGGTCACCATCTTGCGCGCGCCCTCGCCGTCACGAACGATCTGGAGCGCGAGATCCTTCATCAGCGCGTGCAGCGCGGCGCGGAAATCATCGAGGCGGGGATCGGTCGGGTCGGTGACGGGATCCTGGCCGGGAGCCTTGCCGGTGGCGAACACCAGAACGGTGTCGGAGGTCGAGGTGTCGCTGTCGATGGTGATCGCGTTGAAGCTTTCGCCGACGCCTTCGGAAAGCACCGCCTGAAGGGCGGGCGCGGCAATCGCCGCGTCGGTGGCGATGAAGGAGAGCATGGTCGCCATGTCGGGCGCGATCATGCCGGCGCCCTTGGCCATGCCGTTCAGCGTCACGGAAACGCCGTCGATCGTGGCGCCGCGGGTCGCGACCTTCGGATAGGTGTCGGTGGTCATGATCGCTTTCGCCGCATCCTGCCAGAAGTCCGGCTTTGCCTGTCCGGCCATGTCGGCCAGAACGCCGGCGAATTTGGAGGCATCGAGCGGCTCGCCGATCACGCCGGTGGAGGCGAGGTAGACGTCGCCCGTCGTGCATCCGGCTGCCTCGGCGGCGGTTTCCGCCGTCAGCGTGGTCGCCTCCTTGCCCTTCTTGCCGGTAAAGGCGTTGGCATTGCCGGAGTTAACCACCAGCACCTTCGCCGTGCCGTTTGCGAGGTTGGCCCGGCAGAAATCGACAGGAGCGGAGGGGCAGCGCGAGCGGGTGAAAACGCCGGCGACGGCGGCGGGTTCATCGAAGATCATCATCATCACATCGGTGCGGCCCTTGTACTTGATCCCGGCGCTGGCGGTTGCCAGGCGTACGCCATCGATAACGGGCATGGGGGTAAGGGATTTGGGCGCGAGCGGAGATACGGCAGTCGACATGATGACCCTCTCTTGGGCCCGGCGGAGACCGCCGCGGCCGGATAAGAAACCGGCCCGCAATGGCGGGCCGGAAACTGGTTATTGCTGCTGCATTTTATTGACGGCGTCGTAGCTGTCTTGCAAGTCCTTATCTTCGATAACGACGGTATCGCCCTTCTTCAGCGCGTTGACGGCTTCATTGTATTTCTCGCCGGCGACGAGCTGCTGAAGCTGCGGCTTGATCTGTTCGAAGGGAACCGGCGCCTTCTCGCGCTTGTCCTCGACTTCGATGACGTGATAGCCGAAGTCGGTCTTGACCGGGGTTTCGGTGTATTTGCCCGGTGCCAGCGCAAAGGCCGCTTCCTCGAACGGCGGAACCATCTGGCCCTTGGAGAAATAGCCGAGATCGCCGCCATCGGGGCCGCTCGGGCCGGTGGAGTGCTCCTTGGCCAGTTCGGCGAAATCGGCGCCGTTGTCGAGTTCCTTGATGATTTCCTTGGCCTCATCCTCGCTCTCGACGAGGATATGGCGGGCATGGACTTCTTCCTGCTTCGGCGCCTTGGCGATCTCCTCGTCATAGCGCGCCTTCAGCATCTCGTCGGTGATCTGGGAATTGATCACCTGGTCGAAATAGGCGTTATAGAGTTCCTGCTGCTGCAACTGCTCCATGCGGGTCTTGAACGCATCGGTCTGGTCGAGGCCTTCCTCCTTGGCGGCGTCCGCGATCAGCTTCATGTCCACAAGGCTGGAAAGCGCGATCGCGCGCATCTGCTCTTCGGGCATCTGGCCGAACTGGCCCTTGAACTGATCGACGGTGCTCTGAAGCTCTTCTTCGGTGATCGGCGTGCCGTCGACGGTCGCGACCACGGTCTGGCTGGTATCGGTGTCCTGCGCGAACACCGGCGCTGCAAAGCTGACGGTCGTTGCGAGCAGCACTGCGGCTGCCAGGGTTCTTTTCTGCATAAGTTCACCTTTTCATTGTTTGAACGTAATCGTTGCGGCCCGTCGTGATGCGCCGATGATTGTGCGGGAATGTGGTCGCCGCATCTCTGTCCGTCAACGCAAAACGCTGCTTTCCGTTGCAACCTTTCCACTTTTTAATCTGAAGAGAAGCTGAACGCCGGCCGGTTTTCCTCCCGTTTGCGGTCTTTGCCGCGCGGCCTTCGACGTTGACATGGCGTGCCCCCCCTCTTATCTGTCTGCCAAGCCAGCGTCGATAGACGTCCGGGCGCGCAATGGATGCGAACAGGGCGCTACGTAGAGTTTAAATATGACAACTTTCGGAAAGAGCTATTGAAATGGTCTCACTCGGTGGCGTAGCCCGCAAATTGTTCGGTTCGGCCAACGAGCGCCGCGTCCGTGCCTACAGACCCCGCGTCGTCGCGATCAACGCGATGGAAGAGCAGATTTCAGCGCTTTCGGATGAGGCGCTGAAAGCCAAGACCGACGAATTCAAGAAGAAGCTCGAAGACGGCAAGACGCTCGACGATATTCTTGTTGAGGCCTTCGCGGTGGTGCGCGAGGCCTCCAAGCGGGTTCTCGGCATGCGGCCCTTCGATGTCCAGCTTATCGGCGGCATGATCCTGCATGAGAACTCGATTGCCGAAATGAAAACCGGCGAAGGCAAGACCCTGGTGGCGACCCTTCCGGTCTATCTCAACGCGCTCGCCGGCAAGGGCGTTCACGTCGTCACCGTCAACGATTATCTCGCCCGGCGCGACAGCGAGCATATGGGCAAGCTCTACGGCTTTCTCGGCATGACCACCGGCGTGATCCATCACGGGCTCGACGACCGTCAGCGCAAAGAGGCCTATAGCGCCGACATCACCTACGCCACCAATAACGAACTCGGCTTCGATTATCTCCGCGACAACATGAAGATGCAGCGCGCCGAAATGGTGCAGCGCGGCCACAATTACGCGATCGTCGACGAAGTGGACTCGATCCTGGTCGACGAGGCGCGCACGCCGCTGATCATCTCCGGCCCGCTCGACGACCGCTCCGATCTTTACGTGTCGATCGACAAGATCATCCCGATGCTGGAAGAGGGCGATTACGAGCTTGATGAAAAGCAGCGCTCGGCCAATTTCTCCGAAGACGGGATGGAAAAGCTCGAAAAGCTGCTGACCGAAAACGGTATGATGAAGGGCGCCTCGCTCTACGACATCGAGAACGTCGCAATCGTCCATCACCTCAACAACGCGCTGAAGGCCCACAAGCTGTTTTCGCGCGACAAGGACTATATCGTTCGTGACGGCGAGGTCGTGATCATCGACGAATTCACCGGGCGCATGATGCCGGGCCGGCGTTATTCCGATGGCCAGCATCAGGCGCTCGAGGCCAAGGAAAACGTCAAGATCCAGCCGGAAAACCAGACGCTCGCCTCGATCACCTTCCAGAACTATTTCCGCATGTACGACAAGCTCGCCGGCATGACCGGCACGGCGGCGACGGAAGCGGAGGAGTTCGCCAATATCTACGGTCTCGACGTGGTCGAGGTGCCGACCAACATGCCGATCGCGCGTATCGACGAGGACGACGAGGTCTACCTGACGGTGCAGGAGAAGTATCTTGCGATCGTCGAGGAGATCAAGGAGGCCAAGGCCAAGGGCCAGCCGGTTCTGGTGGGCACCACCTCGATCGAGAAATCCGAGCTTCTGGCCGCCGCTCTCAAGAAGGACGGCATCACCGATTTCAGTGTGCTCAATGCGCGCTACCATGAGCAGGAAGCCTTCATCATTTCGCAGGCCGGCGTGCCGGGCGCGCTGACCATCGCCACCAACATGGCCGGTCGCGGTACCGACATTCAGCTCGGCGGCAATCTGGAAATGCGAATCGAGGCCGAGCTTGGCGATACCGAGCCGGGCACCGACATCGTGACCAACGAGCAGGGCGAGCGGGTGGAAGTCGCCCGCAAGTTTACCCCGCCGGGTCCCGAACGCGACGCGAAGGAGCAGGCGATCCGCGAGGATGTGGCACGGCTGAAGGCCGAGGCGCTGGCCGCCGGCGGCCTTTACGTCATCGCCACAGAACGCCATGAGAGCCGCCGCATCGACAACCAGCTGCGTGGTCGTTCCGGCCGTCAGGGCGACCCGGGCCGTTCGAAATTCTACCTGTCGCTGCAGGACGACCTGATGCGCATCTTCGGTTCCGACCGCATGGAGAGCATGCTCACCAAGCTCGGCCTGAAGGAAGGCGAGGCGATCGTCCATCCGTGGATCAACAAGGCGCTGGAGCGCGCGCAGAAGAAGGTCGAGGCCCGCAACTTCGACATCCGCAAGA
This sequence comes from Martelella sp. UBA3392, assembly GCF_002358775.1. Classification (NCBI taxonomy): domain Bacteria; kingdom Pseudomonadati; phylum Pseudomonadota; class Alphaproteobacteria; order Hyphomicrobiales; family Aurantimonadaceae; genus Martelella; species Martelella sp. UBA3392. The sequence goes on along the minus strand of NZ_DEPM01000258.1, from coordinate 1,089 downwards.
ACCTGCTGAAATACGATGACGTCATCAACGACCAGCGCAAGGTCGTGTTCGACCAGCGCAAGGAGCTGATGGATTCGGAGGACATTTCCGAAATCGTCAGGGAAATGCGCGAGGACGTGGTTGAAAAGGCCGTCAAGGCCCGCATTCCCGAGCGCGCCTATGCCGAGCAGTGGGACGTCGCCGGCCTCAAGGAAGACTGCCTGCGCATTCTCAATCTCGACCTGCCGATCGAGAAATGGGCCGAGGAAGACGGCATTGCCGAGCCGGAGATCGAGGAGCGCATCAACGAGGCGGCCAAGCGGATCGAGGAAAACCGCGCCAAGCAGGCCGAGCAGTTCGGCCCCGACGTGCTGAAATATGTCGAGCGGCAGGTGACGATGCAGGCGCTGGATCATCTCTGGCGCGAGCATATCGTGAACCTCGATCATCTGCGCTCGGTCATCGGCTTCCGCGGCTATGCCCAGCGCGACCCGCTGCAGGAATACAAGGCCGAGGCGTTCGAGCTGTTCCAGGCGCTGCTCGGCAATATGCGCGAGGTCGCGATCTCGCAGCTCTCCCGCGTCCAGCTCGTGCGCGAGGCCCCGCCGCCGCGCCCGGAAATCAACCCGGCGCAGGTGCGCGCCAGCCACATCGATCCGGCAACGGGCGAGGACGAGATGGCCGGCGAGCAGGTTGCTTCCGGCGACGCCGCCACCATGCCGGAAGAGTGGAAGAACACCGGCCGCAATGAGCCGTGCCCGTGCGGCTCCGGCAAGAAGTTCAAGCATTGCCATGGCCAGCTGTTCGCCTGAGCGCGTGGCGGCATCTTGAGGATGGGCGGCGCGGACCCCGGCCGCCCAATCCACGCTTGCCAGCGCTTTTGGGTTGCGCTACAAAACCAGCATGATGATCAAGACGAACAACATTGCAAACTGGTGGTGGGCTCGCTAACGGCGGCCGCGATCACGCATGTTCAGTTGATCTGACGAAGCCGCCCTCCAACGAGGCGGCTTTTTTGTTAGGGGCCGTCTTTGCAAGGGTTGAGAATGACCAGCATGCGGCAGCGCCGCATCACCGAGGTGGAGCAAGGAATATGAGCCTTCATGAGCG
>NZ_DEPM01000036.1:0-33364 GCF_002358775.1 Martelella sp. UBA3392 | reverse complement strand
TCAAGGGGGGAGATTGTTGGCGGCGATGCTTGTGGACCTTTCGGGGGCTGGGGCGAACTGAGAGTTGCTTACACAAAGGCCGGGCGCTCGCGTCCGGCCCTTTTCCTTTGGCCCGAAACGGCATAGATAAATTTCGAGGTGGGACCATGGTGAAGCTGAAAGACCCGGTATTGATGGCGAGCATCGGCGCGGCGCAGGGGCTGCGCGGCGATGTGCGGGTGCGCTGCTTCAGCGCCAATCCGCTTTCAGTCGGCGATTACGGCCATCTTCACGCCGAGGACGGCCGCAGTTTCGAAATCCTCGAGATCCGGCCGGGCAAGAACAACATGGTGGTGGTCCGCTTTCGCGGGATCAATGACCGCACCGCGGCCGAGACGTTGCGCGGCCTCGATCTCTACATCGAGCGCGAGAACCTGCCCGACGACGAACTCGACGACGACGAATATTTCTACGCCGATCTCGAAGGCCTCGACGTCTTCGACGATGCCGGCAACAATTACGGCGCGGTCAGCGCGGTGTTCGATTTCGGCGCCGGCGATCTCTTGGAACTGAAAGGCCCTGGCCGCCGCCCGGTGCTGATCCCGTTCAACGAGAACGCGGTGCTGGAGGTGGATTTCGAGGACGGCCGCATCCTGATCGATCCGGTGGCCGCCGGCCTGATCGACGAAAACGACGATGACAACCCGGATTTTCCCGGCGCCGGCGGCGCGTGAAGGCCGCGCCATGAGCTTCAAGGCAACAGTGCTGACGCTGTACCCGGAGATGTTTCCGGGCCATCTGGGCTTCTCGCTCGCGGGCAAGGCTGCCGAGCGCGGCGACTGGTCGCTCGATGCCGTCAATATCCGCGATTTTGCCGAGGACAGGCACAGAAGCGTCGACGACACGCCGGCCGGGGGCGGTGCGGGCATGGTGCTGCGCGCCGATATTCTGGCGAGAGCGATTGACGCCGTCTCGGGCGATGACGCACGGCCCCGGCTGTTGATGAGCCCGCGCGGACGGCCGTTGACGCAGCAGCGGGTGCGGGAGCTGGCCGAAGGCCCCGGTGCGGTTATCGTCTGCGGCCGCTTCGAGGGCGTCGATCAACGCGTCATAGATGGGCGCGATCTCGAGGAGGTTTCGATCGGGGACTATATCTTGTCGGGCGGCGAACCCGCGGCGCTGACGCTGCTCGATGCGGTGGTCAGGGTCCTGCCGGGGGTGATGGGCAATGCCGAGTCCGGCACCCATGAAAGCTTCGAGAACGGCCTTCTGGAATATCCGCATTATACCCGGCCTGCCGAATGGGAAGGGCAGGGCATTCCCGAGGTGCTGACCTCCGGCAATCATGCCGCGATCGATAAATGGCGGCATGAACAGGCGCTTGAATTGACTCGCGCGCGAAGGCCGGATCTGCTGGAGGATGACGATGGCTGAACCGGTCCGGCTGGTTCCGTTTACCGAAGATGATTTCGAAACGCTTGCGGGCTGGTTTCCCGATGCACGCTCGCTTGCCCAGTGGGGGAGTACGCGGCTTACCTTTCCGCTCGATGCGGCACAGATGCGCGCGATGCTCGCGCTTTCGACCGGCGAGCGCCCCGCATGGGTCTACTTCACGGCGAGAAAGGGCGATGCGGTGGTTGGCCATTGCGAGATTTTCTATGATCATTTTGATGGCGTCGCCCGGCTCTGCCGCATCGTGGTTGCGCCCGCGCACCGGGGGCAGGGGCTCGCGCGGCCGATGCTGACCTGTCTTGTGGACGAGGCGTTGAAGGACGCTTCGATCGAGCGGGTCGAACTGAATGTCTATGATTTCAACGAGACGGCGATCCGGGCCTATCAGGCCTTCGGGTTCCGCATGGAAGGGATTCGCCGCTCTTCGGCGCGGTTTTTGAACGAGCGCTGGGATACATGCATGATGAGCCTGTTGCGCTCGGAATGGGAAAGCCGCTGAAAAGGGGTGACAGGACCCGAAAAATCGTCTATAGGCCCGCCCTGACCGGTGTTTCCGGTTACCCAAATGAAGAACCGCGTAACGCTCCGGCCCTTTGAGGCCAATCCGGCGGCTTTGACCAAAGGATGATTGTCGGGCGCTCTGGCTGTTGAAGCAAGACTGACAAGAGGTAAGACCGATGAACATCATCGAGCAGCTCGAAGCTGAAGAAACCGCGCGCATCAACGAACTGCGCGAACTGCCCCCGTTCGAAGCCGGCGACACCGTGCGAGTCAATGTTCGCGTCACGGAAGGCACCCGCACCCGCGTGCAGGCCTTCGAAGGCGTCTGCATCGCCCGTTCCGGCGGGGGCATCCACGAGAACTTCACGGTTCGCAAGATTTCCTACGGCGAAGGCGTCGAGCGCGTATTCCCGGTTTACTCCCCGCAGGTTGAAGGCGTTGAAGTGGTTCGCCGCGGTAAGGTCCGTCGCGCCAAGCTCTACTACCTGCGCGACCGTCGCGGCAAGTCGGCCCGTATTGCCGAGAACACCTCGGTACGTTCGCGTCGCCTGAACGACGAAGCACGCGAAATCGCGGCCGCAGCCCGCGCCGCCGCCAAGGCCGAGAAGGAAGCCGCTGCCGCCGAAAAGGCGAACGAAGCATAAGCTTCCACTAGAATTCGCATAGCTCAAGAGCCGCCATCGCGCGGCTCTTTTGCATTTCCGGGTTGCGGCGGTTTTGTTTGACAAGAAAAAGTCGAAATCGCTTCCTATCTACAGCGTCCTTGAAACGAAAAGCCGATTGCCGCCGAAAGACGACCGGCGAAACGGAGCAGAGATGTTCATGAAGCGCGCCAAAGTGGCTGGCGCAACCCCGACGCTGGGAACCATTGCCACACCCGTTCTGCACGCCAGAGCGCTCACGCGCGACGTGTTCGAATTCCTGAGTGAAGACGATCCCGATCCCTCCAGTCGACGCCCCCCTGAAGAGATCGAGAAGCAAAGCGAGCGCCTGCACTGATCTCGCTGAAGCGGTTTCGGGCCGCGACGGACTTGCGCGTTTACGTCCGGATATGACACCTTGCGGCAATCATCTGCTGCAAGGAGTTATAGCATGCTGTCGAGACGCGCCCTTTGCGCCGCGGTTCTGGTTTCGCTGGGCGCGTTTGCAAGCCCGGCCTTCGCCGCCGAACTGCCCGACCTTGGCGGACGGACCGTCACCGTCGTTTCCGAGAACACCTATCCGCCGCTGCAATTCATCGACCCCAGCACCGGCGAGGCGATCGGCTGGGAATATGACGCCGTCGCCGAGATCGCAAAGCGTCTGAACCTCGATATCGAATACACCACGACAAGCTGGGACGCGATGATCCAGGCGATCCATGACGGCCAGTACGATATGGCCATGAACGGCATCACCATTCGCGACGACCGCAAGGCGATGGTCGATTTCTCCGAGCCCTACATGCATTCCGAAATGCTGATGCTGGCGCGCGGCGATGAGGACCGCTTCGACGATGCGGAAAGCTTCGCGGCCTTCGAGGACGGCCTGATCGGCTCCCAGCCCGGCACCACGCCGTTCTACACCGCCGTCTACGAGGTGTTGGACGGCGACGAGCAGAACCCGCGCATCAAGCTCTACGAGACCATCGGGGCGGCGATCCAGGCGCTGAGGATCGGCGATGTCGATCTGGCGCTGACCGACAGCACGGCGGCGAACGGCTATGTCAAGGTTTCGAACGGCGCGCTGAAACTGATCGGCGAGCCGCTCGGCGCCGAGGATTTCGGCTTCATCTTCCCGCCCGGCTCCGATCTCGTGGCGCCGTTCAACGCCGCGATTTCCGATATGGCGGCCGACGGCACGCTCGATGCGCTGAACCAGAAATGGTTCGTCGATTACGCCATGGGTCAGTAGGCGGGCCATGAGCTTCCAGAAACTGCCTGCCGGCAATGCGGGCGAGCGGCCGTGGTGGCTTTACGCCTTCCTGGCGCTCGCCGGCACCGCGGGCATTGCGATTGCAGTCAACGGGCTTTACGCCCAGGTATTCGCGATCGTCGCCAAGGGCATCGGCGTCACCGTGTTCGTGACGCTGGTCGCCTTCGCGCTGGCAACGATCATCGGCATGGTGATCGCGCTGATGGGACTTTCAGGCCATGTGGCGCTGCGCCAGTCCGCGCGTTTCTATGTCGAGATCATTCGCGGCATACCGATCCTGGTGCTGCTGTTCTACGTCGCCTTCGTCGGCGCGCCGGCCATGGTCGCGCTCGCCAATCTGGTGCTGACGCCGCTGATCGATTCCGGCGTGATGGATAAAATCGTGGTGCGGGATTTCTCGCTGATGTGGCGGGCGATCATCGCGCTCACCATCGGCTATGCGGCCTTCATAGCGGAGATTTTCCGGGCCGGCATCCAGGCGGTCGACGAGGGGCAGATCGAAGCGGCAAAGGCGCTGGGCCTTACCCGGTTTCAGCGGTTCCGGCTGATCGTATTTCCGCAGGCGATCCGCACCATCTTCCCGCCGCTCTCCAACGATTTCGTGTCGATGGTGAAGGATTCCTCGCTGGTGTCCGTGCTCGGCGTTGCCGATATCACCCAGATGGGCAAGGTCTATGCGGCAAGCTCGTTCCGCTTCTTCGAAACCTATTCGATCGTTGCCTATATCTACCTGCTGCTGACGATCGGCCTGTCGCTGATCCTGCGCGGGATCGAGCGCCGGATGCGGCAGAAGGCCAGGCTTGCGCGTGACGCCTCCACCGGCGCTTTCCCGCCGGCGTGACCGGTTCGAGCCGGTTTCGCGCCGCGCCGGAAATGATTGCCGTCCCTGCGGAAAGCTGTTAATAACCCGGTCCATGAGGACCATAGACCATCGCACTCAGGCCGTATCACCGCGGCCCTTCGTTCTGCAGGACAGGAAGCGCCTGCCGGGACGGTTCTTTGCGATGATTTCCGGCGCGCTCAACGCCCGACTTAGCTGATCGCCTTAAGCGTCACAGTCGGCTTCCCGCCGTATTTTTCCTTTTATCTCGACATATGGGTCATCAAACCATGAGCAAAGCGCGCACACTTTACGACAAGATCTGGGACGATCATCTGGTCGACAGCCAGGATGACGGCACCTGTCTCATCTACATCGATCGCCACCTGGTGCATGAAGTCACCAGTCCGCAGGCGTTCGAGGGGCTGCGGCTGGCGGGCCGCAAGGTCCATGCGCCGGTCAAGACGCTCGCCGTCGTTGACCACAACGTCCCGACCACGCCGGACCGCGTCAACGGCATCAAGAACGAGGAAAGCCGCATCCAGGTAGCCGCCCTCGCACAGAATGCGCTCGATTTCGGCGTTGAATATTACTCCGAAAAGGACAAGCGCCAGGGCATCGTCCACATCGTCGGCCCCGAACAGGGCTTCACGCTTCCGGGCATGACGATCGTGTGTGGCGACAGCCACACCTCGACGCATGGCGCTTTCGGCGCGCTGGCGCACGGCATCGGCACGTCGGAGGTCGAGCATGTGCTCGCCACCCAGACGCTGATCCAGTCCAAGGCCAAGAACATGCTGGTGCGCGTCGATGGCAAGGCGCCGGAAGGCGTCACCGCCAAGGATATCATTCTGGCGATCATCGGCGAGATCGGCACGGCAGGCGGCACCGGCCATGTCATCGAGTTCGCCGGCGAGGCGATCCGCGACCTTTCCATGGAAGGCCGCATGACGGTCTGCAACATGACGATCGAAGGCGGCGCCCGCGCCGGCCTGATCGCGCCGGACGAAAAAACCTTCGAATATATCAAGGGTCGTCCGCGCGCGCCTCAGGGCGAGGCCTGGGACAAGGCGGTTGAATACTGGAAGTCGCTGACGACCGACGAGGGTGCGGAATATGACCGCGTGGTGGTGCTGGATGCCGCCAACCTGCCGCCGATCGTCTCCTGGGGCTCGTCTCCGGAAGATGTCATCGCCATCACCGGCGAAGTGCCGAACCCGGACGACATCAAGGACGAGAACAAGCGCAGCTCCAAGTGGCGGGCGCTGAAATATATGGGGCTCACGCCCGGCACCAAGATGACCGACGTCGCCGTCGACCGCGTGTTCATCGGCTCCTGCACCAATGGCCGCATCGAGGATCTGCGCGCGGCCGCCGCCGTCGCCAAGGGCCGCAAGGTCGCAAGCACCGTCAACGCCATGATCGTGCCGGGCTCCGGCCTCGTCAAGGAACAGGCGGAAGCCGAAGGCCTCGACAAGATCTTCCTCGAGGCCGGTTTCGAATGGCGCGAGCCGGGCTGTTCCATGTGCCTGGCGATGAACGACGACCGGCTGAAGCCGGAGGAGCGCTGCGCCTCGACCTCGAACCGCAATTTCGAGGGTCGCCAGGGCTACAAGGGCCGCACCCATCTGGTCTCGCCCGCCATGGCCGCCGCCGCCGCCATCGAGGGCCATTTCGTGGACATCCGCAGCTGGAAGTAAGCGACCAGTACGGTCCGTTTTATAAGCCATTGAGCAGGGGGCGGAGCGATCCGCCCCTTTTTTTTGTTGAGTAGGCCTCTCGATGCCCGGGTCTATTCCGGGCATCGAGAGGCTTCTCGTCAGCGTGGGGGCCGGGTCAGGGCGATATCTTTCAGTTATTGCGGGCCAACCAACATTCATTATCATTTCATGGATAGCTCCGCCATATTCCTGCGGAAGGAGCATTCATGAGAACCATTTTCGTCTTGTTTGATAGTCTGAACCGCGCCGCGCTCGGCGCTTACGGCGGAACCGCGGTGAAGACGCCGAACTTCGATCGTTTCGCCGCCCGCGCGGTGACGTTCGACAGTCACTATGTCGGCTCGCTGCCCTGCATGCCCGCGCGTCGCGACATGCATGGGGGGCGTCTGAACTTCACCCACCGTTCGTGGGGGCCTCTGGAACCATTCGACAATTCCTTTGCCGAGATCATGAAGCGGAGCGGCGTCTACACCCATCTGATCACGGACCATCTGCATTATTTCGAAGATGGCGGGCATGGGTTTCACACGCGCTTTTCAAGCTACGATTTCATCCGCGGACAGGAATACGATCCCTGGGTTGCCATGGTGAAGCCGCCGCTGGACCGTATCCGGGAAAAGTTCGATGCGCGCCATTACAACACCGAGAAGCCTGACAAACGTATGCAGCACGCGATCAATCGCGAGACAGTCGTGGCGGAAGAGGACTTTCCCGGCCCGCGATGCTTCGCATCGGCCTTCGAGTTCCTTGACCGCAACCGTACGACCGACGACTGGTTCCTGATGCTGGAGTGCTTCGATCCTCATGAACCCTTCCACGCGCCCGACCGTTTCAAGGCAGCCTATGAGACGGGCTACAATGGCGGCGTGCTCGACTGGCCGCATTATGACCGCGTGGCTGAAAGCCCCGAGGAAATCGCGGAGATCCGCGCGAACTACGCGGCGCTCGTCGCCATGTGCGATGAATATTTCGGCAGGTTGATCGACTATATGGACGAACACGATATGTGGAAGGACACATGCATCGTGCTGTCGACCGACCACGGGTTCCTGCTTTCCGAACATGACTGGTGGGGCAAGTGCCGAATGCCCTATTATGACGAGGTATCCCACATTCCGCTGATGATCCATCATCCCGATCACCAGCAACATGCGGGCGCGCGCCGCAAGCATCTGACGCAGACGACCGATCTGATGCCGACCTTCATGGATATCTACGGTCTGGACGTGCCGCAGGAGGTGACCGGGCGAAGCGTCATGCCGCTCGTGGCGCGCGACGAGGCCATCCGCGATGCGGCCGTCTTCGGGGTTTTTTCAGGTCCCATTGGCGTGACCGATGGCGCTCACGCGCTCTACCATTATCCGCCGGACCTTTCCCGCGAGGGCCTCAGCGAATACACGCTTGTTGCGAACCACATGACGGCCCCGTTCACGATCGAGGAACTGCGCACCGCGCGGCTTCATCCGGGCTTCGATTTTACGAAAGGCGTTCCCGTGCTCGCGATCGAAGCACGCCGCGACGCCAAGCGCGTGCCCTATAATGACGGCAAGGGCTTCGATGATCTCGGCACCCGGCTGTATGACTTGAAGGCGGATCCGCGCCAGCAGGCGCCGATCGAGGACGCCGCCATCGCCGCAAACCTGTACCGTATGATGATCGATGTGCTGAAAGTCCATGACACGCCGGCGGAGGTCTACCGCTGGTATGAACTTGAAGCCGGGTAGGTACGAAGCCTCTGCATCGCCGGCGGCAAGCATTTCGGCCGTATCGCCCTGGCGTGAGAGCCGTTCAGAGCAAGGCGTGGCTGCGCATCGATGACAGGAGCGTCTGTTTCGAGGTCTTCAGGTGGTCGCGGGCCGCCGCCAGGGCGGCCTGTTCCTCGCGCGCTTTCAGCGCGTCGATAATTCTCAGATGCTCGCCGATCGCGGCGAGGTTGCGGTCGCGCTCGTCCTTCTTGTCCCATTGATAGTGGTAGTGGAAGACGAGCGTGATCACTTTCTGGAACTCGGTGACGAAGCGGTTCTTCACGACGCTGCCGATGGCGGTGTGGAAGCGTTCATCGAGCAGCGAGAAATCGTGATAGCGCTGATCGATATCCTCGGCGAGCCGGATGTGGTCGTTTCTGAGGTCCTCGAGCTGTTTCCATATGCCATGCGACGGCGGCAGGGCAACGAGATGCGAGACGGCGTTGAGTTCGAGTATGGTGCGGAAGTCGGAGAGCTCGATCGCGAAATCACGGGTGAAGCCGACCAGTTCCCATCCGCCCCTGGGTCGCCTGCGCACCAGCCCGAAACGGCTCAGCGAGGCGAGAAACTCCTGAAGGCCATAGGCCTGCACGCCGAACTTGCGCGACAGTTCCGTCACGTTCAGCGCCGTTCCGGGCGGCACGTCGAAGCGCAGGACCCAGTCGAGAAACTGGCGCTCCAACTCATCCTCCGACGGCTGGGTGGACTGCACGGCGAGCCTGTCTGTTTCACTTGGAAGCCGGAGCAGGGTTTTCGAGCGGCCTTCCCAACTGATGAGGCCTTCGGCATTGAGCCGCTCGAGGGCGGAGCGCACGACCGTGCGGCTGACTTCGAGCTGTTGCGCCAGTGCCAGTTCGGCCGGCAGTTGATCGCCCGCCTGCCTGCCGGCGCAATAATCCAGAAGCTGGTTATAGGCTTCCCGGAAACGCTCGTCAGTTCTTGCCATGCCTGTTTCTCCGCGTGTTTCCGCTCTAGCACGCGGATTGTTTTGTCGACAATGATAAAAAACAATTGACAACGGCGTCTCCATGGATAGTTTTGTACTTAATTATATTACACCGAATTTGGAGGAGCCTATGTCGGTGGCAGCGGAGGAGCCGCATCCCCTGGGAAGAATCGGCAGGATCAGCGCGGGCACGTTTCACCAGCTATCCGCCCTGATGACGCTGGCCTTGCTGATCGCCGTTTTCGCTTTCGGCAATGCGGCCTTCCTGTCGGTCAATAACGGCTTGACGGTGCTGTTGCAGACCTCGGTGATCGGGCTGATCGGCATCGGCATGACGATGGTCATCATCACCGGCGGCATCGATCTTTCGGTCGGCTCCGTTCTGGCGCTGTCGGGCACGGCCGCGGGTCTGATGGTGAAGGCAGGTCTGCCGGTGCCGGTCGCCATGTCGGCGGCGGTGCTGGTGGGCGCATTCTGTGGGTTTATCAACGGCGTCGTCATCACCAAGATGCGCATCACGCCCTTCGTCGCCACGCTCGGCATGATGATGATCGCCCGCGGCACAGCCCTGCAACTGACCGGCGCCGCGCCGATTTCCCAGCTTGGCGAGGCGTTCGGCGTTCTCGGCAATGGCGCATTGTTTCGCCATGTCGAAAAGCTGCCGAACGGCCTGTCCAGGGTGGTGTTTCCGGGCATTCCCTATCCGGCCATCCTGCTGCTGATCGTTGCCATCTGCGGGGCTTATCTCCTGCGCCGGCGCGCGCTTGGCCGCCATATCTATGCCACCGGCTCCAACGAGGAGGCGGCACGGTTGTCGGGCGTCAATGTGGATGCGACCAAGATCGCCGCCTATGTCCTGTCCGGCGCGCTTGCCGGCGTTGCCGGAAACGTCCTGATGTCGCGCCTCGTGACCGCCCAGCCCAATGAAGGCGTGATGTACGAGCTCGACGCCATCGCCGCCGCGGTGATCGGCGGCGCCTCGCTGATGGGCGGCGTCGGCGGCATTTCCGGCACCATGATCGGCGCCTTCATCATCGGCGTGCTGCGCAACGGGCTCAATATGTCCGGCGTATCGGCCTTCATCCAGCAGATTATCATCGGTTTTGTCGTCATCCTGGCCGTCTTCATCGACCAGTTGCGCAGCAATCGCCGATAACCAGTCAAATCATGTCTTTAAAGGGAGGAGAAACCATGAAGACGATCTTGAAAGCAGTGCTTGCAGCCAGTGCCATCGCCGCCGTGCCGTTTGCCACGGCGAGCGCGGCGGAAATCGCGGTCATCGTCAAGACGACCAATTCCAACTTCTGGCAGAACGTCAACAAGGGCGCTTCGGCAGCCATTGACGGCCAGTCGGACGTCACCATGACCTTCGACGGTCCGGCTTCGGAGTCCGATATCGCGGCGGAAGTGAACATGGTCGACAACGCCGTCAATAAGGGCGTTGCCGGTATCGTGCTGGCCCCGTCCGACCCGGATGCGCTGGTGCCCGCCGTCAAGCGGGCCAATGAAGCCGGCATCCCGGTCGCGATCATCGACTCGGCCCTTTCGGATGCCGGCAAGGGCACCTACCAGACCTTCCTCTCCACCGACAACTGCGCCGCCGGCAAGCTTGCCGCCGACCGGATGATCGAGCTGACGGGCGGCGAAGGCAAGGTCGCCGTGATGTCCTATGTGGCGGGCGTCGGCTCGGAAATCGGTCGCGTCGGCTGCTTCGTCGACAAGATCAAGGCCGATTCCAAGATCGAGATTGTCGGTCCCTATTACTCGCAGTCGCAGATGGCGACCGCGCTGAACCAGACCACCGACGTTCTGGCCGCCAATCCGGACCTGAAGGGCATTTTCGGCGCCAATGAACCGACTGCCGTCGGCATGGGCCGGGCTATCAAGCAGGCGGGCAAGGCCGGCCAGGTCGCCGCCATCGGCTTTGACGGCAACAAGGACCTCCAGGACTTCGTCAAGGACGGCACGCTCAACGCCATTCTGGTGCAGGGATCGTTCCAGATGGGCGAAAAGGGCGTTCAGGCGGTGATGGAGCTGATGGATGGCAAGTCCGTCGAGCCCCAGATCGATACCGGCGTCGTGCTCGTCACCAAGGACAATATCGACTCCGACGAAGCCCAGAACGTGCTTTACTAAGACTGGCTAATTCGCGCGGGGCGCGCAGGCGTCCCGCGCGATCTACCCATGCAAGATGACGCAGGACAAGTCCCATGACCCCGCTTGTTGAGATGATTGACATCGAAAAGCATTTCGGCGGCGTGAACGCCGTCAACGGCGTGTCGCTCAATCTTTATCCCGGCGAGGTGGTTGGCGTTCTCGGCCATAACGGGGCGGGCAAATCCTGCCTGATGCGCATTCTTTCCGGCGCCATGGTTCCAAGCAGCGGGACGATCCGCGTCGGCGGAACGGAGGTCAGGCTGGAGACGCCGCACGACGCGCGTCGTCACGGCATCGAAACCATCTACCAGACGCTGGCGCTCGCCGACCATCTCGATGCGCCGGCCAATCTGTTCCTCGGGCGCGAACTGAAAACCCGCTGGGGCAATCTCGATGACAGGCGGATGATGGCGGAAGCCAAGAAGGTGCTGGCCCGGCTCAACCCGAATTTCCGCAATCTCGGCGATCCGGTATCGCGCCTTTCGGGCGGGCAGCGACAGGTGATCGCCATCGGCCGCGCGCTCTATTTCAATGCCAAGATCCTGATCATGGATGAGCCCACGGCGGCCCTCGGCCCCTCCGAATCCGCCATGGTTGCCGATCTTATCCGGCAATTGCGCGACGAGGGCATCGGCATCTTTCTCGTCAGTCACGACATGCATGACGTCTTCGACCTCTGTGACCGCGTCATCGTGATGAACCGGGGCGAGCAGGTCGGCGCGCACGGCATCGAGGAAGTCACCAAGGACGATATTCTGAGCCTGATCATCAAGGGCGAACTCCCCATGGACTGGGCACCCCGGAACCAAGGACAATTGCAATGAACCGCCCCGAGAAAATGCATGCCGACACCATGACCTGCGGCGTCTGCGTCGAACCCGGCCTTTTCGAGCTGCGCGAAATGCCGTTGCCGGCGGAAGCGCCCGCGGGCTGGGCGCTGGTGGATATCTGCGCGGTCGGCATCTGCGGCACGGACTATCATATCTTCGAGGGCAAACATCCCTATCTGAATTACCCGCGCGTCATCGGTCATGAACTGAGCGGCAGGCTGGTTGCCGATGCCGCCGGGCTCGGGGCCGGCGATCTCGTCGTCGTCAATCCTTATGTCTCCTGCGGGACCTGCCACGCCTGCAAACGCGGCAAGCCCAATTGCTGCGAGAAGATCGAGGTGCTTGGCGTCCATCGCGATGGCGGCATGAGCGCGCGCATCGCCGTGCCGGAAGGCAATCTCTATCCCGCCGAGGGGCTGACCGAGATACAGGCGGCGATGGTGGAATTCCTGTCCATCGGCGCCCATGCCGTGGCGCGCTCGGGCATTGAGGAAGGCGACCGGGTACTGGTAACCGGTGCGGGGCCGATCGGCATCGGCGCGGCCCTTTTCGCCCGGCTCGCGGGCGCGGACGTGCATCTGCTCGACCTGAGCAGGGAGCGTCTGGCCATGGCGGCTGATAAATTCGGCTTCGAACATCTGCACAATGACAGCGACCCGGCCGGCATCCTGACCGGCGACCTGGCCTCGGGCTTCGACATCGTCTTCGACGCCACCGGCTCGGCCCGCGCGATCGAGGCCGGGTTTCCCCTGCTGGCGCATGGGTCGACCTATGTGCTCGTATCCGTGGTCAAGGACGACATCACCTTCAATGACGCGGAGTTCCACAAGCGCGAGACCCGCATCATCGGCAGCCGCAACGCGCTGAAAGCCGACTTCATGCGGGTCATGGAGGCGATCCGCAGCGGCAAGATAGACACCGATGCGCTGCTGTCGGCCGAACTGCCGCTGGCCGACCTGCCGGAGCGCTTCGCCGCGCTCGCCTCCGACCGCAGCGGGCTGATCAAGGCCGTGGTGCGGCCATGAGCGGCGCCCGGATTCTCCGGCTTCATCCCGACGACAATGTCGGCATCGCGCTCGTCGATCTGAAGCCGGGCGAGGCGGGCGCGAGCGAAGCCATTCCGCGTGGCCACAAAATGGCGCTCGATGCCATCCCGGAAGGCGCTTTCGTGCGCAAATACGGCCAGATCATCGGCGTTGCGACGGTCGATATCGTCGCCGGCGCCCATGTGCACACGCAAAATCTCGGCGTTGGTACGGAGCGCGGTGGCGATGCGGGCACCTTGGAGATTCAGCCAATTGCGCCCGCGTCCGTGCGCGATAGATTCATGGGCTACAAACGTCCGGATGGCCGGGTCGGTACGCGCAATTTCATCGGCATTCTGACCACCGTCAACTGTTCGGGCTCGGTGGCCCATTTCATTGCCGAGGAGGCCGAGCGTTCGGGCCTTCTCTCCGACCTCGAAAATGTCGACGGCGTAGTGCCGATCGCCCACGGTTCGGGCTGCGGCATGGCCGGGCAGGGCGAGGGCTATGAGACGCTGATGCGCACGCTCGCCGGTTACGCGCAGCATCCGAATTTCGGCGCGATCCTTCTGGTCGGGCTCGGTTGCGAGGTGATGCAGCTTCCAGTGCTTGCCGCGAAAAAGGAGCTGCGCGATCCGAGGCGCTTCCAGTTTCTGACGATCCAGAATGCCGGCGGCACGCGCAAAACGGTCGAGGCCGCGCTGCCGGTGCTCCGTCAACTGGCCGAAACGGCAAACGCGACCAGCCGCGAGCCGGTTTCGGCCGAACACCTGGTCATCGGCATGCAATGCGGCGGTTCGGACGGGCTTTCTGGCATTACCGCCAATCCCGCGCTCGGCATCGCCTCGGACATGGTGGTGGCGCAGGGCGGCACCTCGATCCTGTCGGAAACCTCGGAAATCTATGGCGCGGAACATCTGCTGACCCGAAGGGCAAGGCCCGAGGTCGCCGAAGCTTTGATGGAGCGCATCGTCTGGTGGGAGGATTACTGTGCCCGCAATGGCGGCGAGATGGACAACAACCCGTCGCCGGGCAACAAGCGTGGCGGGCTGACCACGATCCTGGAGAAATCGCTCGGCGCGGTCGCCAAAGGCGGATCGGCCCCGCTGGAAGCGGTCTACAAATATGCCGAGCCTATCGACCGGCGGGGCTTCGTGTTCATGGACAGCCCCGGCTACGACCCCTGTTCGGTAACGGGGCAGGTGGCCTCGGGCGCCAATCTGATCGTCTTCACCACCGGTCGCGGCTCGGTTTCGGGGTATCGCCCGGTGCCCTGCATCAAGATCGCCACCAATAACGATCTGTGGGCGCGCATGGGCGAGGACATGGACATCAATTGCGGGGATGTGATCGACGGCGTGCCGCTGGCCGACAAGGGCGCGGAAATCTACCGCATGATGCTCGACGTCGCCTCCGGACGCCCGACCAAGAGCGAGGCGCAGGGCTTCGGTCGGGTCGAGTTCATCCCCTGGCAGATCGGCGCGGTGATGTAGCGCGGCGCCGGTCTACAGGCCGTAAATCAAGAGCAATAGTGATCTGGGGGAGCGCATGTCAATTGTCCTGCAATTCGGCACCAGCCGGTTTCTGCAAGCCCATGCCGATCTGTTCATCTCCAAGGCGATGGCAGAAGGCCGGGCGCTGGGTCCGGTGACGGTGGTGCAATCAAGCGGCGATCCGGCGCGGCGCAAACGGCTTGAGGCGCTCGCCGCGCCGGGCGGCTACCCGGTGCTGGTCAAGGGCATCGAGAATGGCGCGCCGGTCGAGCGGGAGGTGCGGTGCACCGCCATTACCCGCGCGCTCACCACGGAAACGGACTGGCCGGAGATCGTCCGCATTGCCGTGGAGGAGGCGCGGGTCATCCTTTCCAATACCGGCGATGCGGGCTGGAAGCCGCAGGCCGACGATGCCTTGCCCTATTTTTCGCAGGCCATGTCCTATCCCGCGAAATTGACGCAGCTTTTGTTCGCGCGCTTTCAGGCCGGCGGACAGAACCTGACGGTCATGCCCGCGGAACTGATCGCCCGTAATGGCGAGACGCTGCGCGCGCGGGTTCTGGAACTTTCCGCCCCGCTATCGGCCGATTTTGCGGCCTGGGTGGGCGAAAACGTGGTTTTCGCCAATTCGCTGGTCGATCGCATCGTGTCCGAGCCGCTGGAGCCGGCGGGCGCGGTGGCCGAGCCCTATGCGCTCTGGGCCATCGAGGATGCCCCGAACCTGACCTTGCCCTGCACGCACCCCGCTATCCAACTGGTGCCCGATCTCGGGCGGATCGAGAAACTCAAGCTCCATATTCTCAATCTGGGCCACACCTATCTGGTCGCCCGCTGGCTGGCGCGCGGCGGCGAGCGGGACCGGCTGGTGCGCGACGAAATTGCCGATGCGGCAATCCGCGCCGATCTGGCAGACCTTTACGAAAAGGAAGTGCTGCCGACCTTCCTTGCCGCCGGCTATGGCGATGAGGCCAAGGACTATGTCGCAACAACGGTTGAACGTTTCGCCAATCCGTTTCTGGTGCACCGGCTATCGGATATCGCGCAGAACCATCGCGAGAAGACCCAACGTCGCATTGGCGCTTTCATCGACTGGGGCAGGGCGCTCGGCGTCACCGGCGGTCCGCCGCGGTTGAGGCGGATTGTCGAAGAGGAGGCACGCACATGAAAACCAACCGGATCGGCCGCACGGCGGTAGAGGTCACCGACATTTCCTTCGGCTGCGCGGGCCTCGGCAATCTGTTCCGCAAGGTCGAGGACGAGACCGCTCAGGCCATTCTCGCCCGCGCCTGGGAACGCGGCATCCGCTATTTCGACACCGCGCCGCATTATGGGCGCGGCCTTTCCGAACAGCGGCTTGGACGGTTCCTCAAGACGCGCGAGCGGGCCGACTACGTATTGTCCACCAAGGTCGGGCGGCTCCTCTCGCCCGGACCTGCGCTTGACGAGGCCGATGGTTTTGTCGAGCCGCTGCCCAATGCCGTGCACTACGATTATTCCGGCGACGGCATCGAGGCTACCTTCGAGCAGAGTTGCGAACGGCTCGGCACCGCGCGCATCGATATCGTCTATGTCCATGACATCGGCGTTTACACCCATGGCGAAGACAATGGCCGTCACATGGCGGACCTGATGGGCTCGGGTATCGACCGGCTGCAGACGCTCAAGGCGGCCGGCCGCATCGGTGCTTTCGGCCTCGGCGTCAATGAAAACCGCGTCTGCCTCGATATCATGGCCGAAACGGAGATCGACGTGATCCTGCTCGCCGGCCGGCTGACGCTGCTCGACCGTTCGGCGGAGGCGGAGCTCGTGCCGTTATGCCGCGAAAGGCAGGTCAGCCTCGTGCTGGGCGGCATCTTCAATTCCGGCATTCTGGCGACCGGACCGGTCCCCGGCGCGCATTACGACTACGGCCCCGCGCCGGACGATATCCTCGCCAGGGTCGAAGCACTCCAGGACCGCGCCGAAGCCGCCGGCGTCTCGCTCGCCGAGGCCGCGTTGCGCTTCGCGCTCACCCATCCGCAGGCGGCTTCCGTGCTGATCGGCACGGCGAAACTATCCTCGCTCGACCGCAATCTTGACGCGGTGGAAGCGCATTGGCCAAAATCCGCCGAGGCCGTGTTGCGCTAACCCGCCGGCGGCGCTCATCCGGTCTTGATCGCGATCCCGGCTTCGCGCAGCATGGTCTCGGATACATCGAAGCTGTGATCCAGCTTGCCATCGTTTTCCGGTTTGGGCGGGCAATCGACGCATGTGATCCCGCTCTGGATGATCGCGCGGGCGCAGTCGGCGCAGGGGAAGCGGTTGACATAAATGGTGCAGCCGGCAAGTGCGGCGCCGGAGCGGGCGGCATTATAAACGGCATTTCGCTCGGCATGCTCGATCCAGAAGAATTTCTCGCCGCTGGCGCGGTCGAAGCGGGCGGGGTCCTCGTCGGAAACACCGCGCGGCAGGCCGTTATAGCCGGTGGCCCGGACCTCGTGGCCGGGTCCGACGATCACCGCGCCAACCTTGAAGTCGCGATCCTCGGACCACGAGGCCGTCTCGTCGCAGAGTGCGCGGAACCGTTTGGACCAGGTCGCTTCATCAGCCATGGCGAATCTCTCTCATCGTTGTTGACATCAAATTGCGTCGAGCGCCGCGCGCGACGGCGCGTCCGCTTGGGTGAAGGGCGGCAGGACATTCTCCCAGACAGGATCGCCGCTGCGTTTTCCGACGAGATACTTGACGGCCGGCACCAGAGGATGGGCCGCGATCTTCCCGCGGGTCTCTGCGATCCGCGCGGCAAGCGCCTCGCCGGGGGCGGCAAGATAGGCGGCGCAGAGCGGCGCGGAAATGTTGACGGTGGCGGAAATGCAGCCGGCAAAGCCGGATGCCTGCATTTCGGCAAGCGCGGTTTCGGAGCTCGGAAACACGGAAAGCCCCGGCACAGCGGCCACCAGGCTCCGGCAATAGGCGAGATCGCCGGACGAATCCTTGATGCCGGCGAAGCGTGCCGGGCGAGCCGCGGCAAGCCGCGCGACGACATCGACGGGGATTGGCACGCCGGTCATCTGCGGAAAATTGTAGAACCAGATCGCGATCGGGCTTTCACCGAGGGCTTCGTCGAGCGCCATGTACCAGGCATAGAGGCCGTCATCGCTGACCGGCTTGTAGTAGAACGGCGGCAGAACCAGAGCGATGCGATAGCCCATATCCGCCGCGGCCCGGGTCAGTTCCAGCGTATCGGCAAGCGAGGTCAGGCCGGTGCCGACCATCAGGCGGGCGGGATCAAGGTTTTGGGCGGCCCAGCCCATGACCGCCTTGCGCTCCGCAATGCCGAGCGAATTGGCCTCGCCCGTTGTGCCGAGCACGTTGAGCCCGTCGCAGCCATTCGCGAGCGCCCAGCGGCAATGCTCCAGAAACGGTTTCTGCAAGGCCCTGCCGTCCCCGTCGACCGGCGTCGGCACCGCCGCGATAATGCCCTTCATGACTGATTTTCCTCTTCTGATTTCGTTGGCCAGTTCCGGACCAGCGGGTGGTCGTTTACCGGCGGCGATGATCTGGACCAGCCGCCCGGTTCCCTGAGCCCGCCTTCGCCATCGTCGAACACGGCACGGCTGATGGCGTTGAAGCGGGCGATTTCGGCGCCCGGATCATCGTCATAGCGAATGGCGTCGACCGGGCAGATGCTCTCGCACATGCCGCATTCGATGCATTCGGTCGGGTGGATGTAGAATATCCGCTCGCCCTCATAGATGCAGTCGACCGGGCAGACGGTGGCGCAGACGCCGTCCTTGATGTCGATGCATTCGCTCTTGATCACCAGCGCCATGAAACTCTACCTGCCGCGCCAGACCGGCGCGCGCTTTTCCCGGAAGGCTGCGACCCCTTCCTCTGAATCCTCGGAAACCAGCGCCGCGATCAGCTCCGGCGTCTGCACCGCGCGGGCTTCCATGGGCGAAAGATGGGCAGTCCTGCGCAGGGTCGCCTTGATCGCCTTTACCGACAAGGGCGCCGATTTCAGGATATCGGCGACCCAGGCCTCGACCTCGGCATCGAGGTTTTCGGGCGGCACCACCGCGTTGACGAGGCCTGCGGCCCGCGCTTCGGCGGCGCTCATCATCCGCCCGGTCATCATCAGGCCAGCGGCGATATTGCGCGGGATCAGCCGTTGCAGCGCCACCATGCCGCCATCGAGCGGCAGGCGACCGACCTTCGCCTCGGGCAGGCCGAAGCGGGCGGTGTCGCTGGCGATCACGATATCGGCGCCGAGCACCATTTCCAGCCCGCCGCCGAGCGCCACGCCGTTGACGCGGGCGATCACGGGCACGGTGAGGCTCTGGCGCAGCGCGATGCCGCCGAAGCCGTTCGGGTTCATCCGCGCCCAGTATTCGAGGCCCGAAGCGCCGGAGCCGGATTTGAGGTCCGCGCCCGCGGAAAAGGCGCGCTCGCCGGCCCCGGTCAGCACCACGCAGCGGATATCCGGGTCGCCTTCGATGGCGGTCCAGATTTCCTCCAGCCGGGCCTCGGTTTGCTGATCGACGGCGTTCATCCGCTCGGGCCGGTTGATGGTGACCCGCGCGACATGGTTTTCGATGGAAAACAGAACGCTCATCCGGCTGCCCTTACCTTCGCGTCAAGGCCGAACTCGGCGATCACCTCGGCGGTGTGCTCGCCGAGTTTAGGCGGCTTGTGACGCAGCACCACGGGCGCGTCGCTCAAATGCACCGGAGAGGCGACGACCCGCAGCGGCCCGAGGAGATCATGTTCGAAATCGAGCAGCATGCCGTTGATGGCCGTCTGCGGATCGTCCAGCGCCTCGCCGAGCGCGCGTACCGGGGCGCAGAGGAGATCCTCATTCTCGAGCCGTTCGATCCAGTGCGTGGTGGTATTGGTGGCAATCACTTCTGCGAAGCGTTTCTGCAGATAGGGCTTGTTGGCGCGCTGGCTGGCAAGATCCGGATAGGTCGGCGACAGGTCCTCGATACCGAGCGCGGCGCAGATATCGCGCAACGGGTTGGCCTTGAACGCCCCGACGATCACCAGCGCGCCATCGGTGCTGTCGAATACGCCGGTGAGCGGCATCGCGGCCCAGTTCAAAACGGCATGATGCTTGCTCCACTGTGCCGCCTCCTGCATCTGCATGGCGATCATGGAGTCGTAGAGCGAAACCTCGACGCGCTGGCCGTGGCCGGTCTTCTCGCGGCAGAGAAGGGCCGCGAGCACGCCCTGCACCAGATGCATGCCGGCGGTATAGTCGCAAAGCGTGGTCGGATAGATCGAGCGCGGGATAGAGGGGTCGGAGGTCTTTTCCATGACGCCGGTCATCGCCTGCGCCAGCACATCCTGGCCGCCCTTGTGGGCATAGGGGCCGGTCGAACCGAAACCCGTGCCCGACGCGCAGATGATCTTCGGGTTGATCGCCTTCAGCGCCTCGTAGCCGAAACCGAGCCGCTCCATCACCCCGGCGCGGAAATTGTCGACCACGACATCGGCCTGGCGCACGAGATCATAGACCATCTGCTTGCCCTCTGCCGACTTGGTGTTGATCTCGACGGAGCGCTTGTTGCGGTTCAGCGAGCAGTAGACCGCATTGTTGCGGCCGGCCTCGGTGTGGTCGTCGAAGAAATGGCGCGACAGGTCGCCAGCCCCCGGACGCTCGATCTTGATCACGTCCGCCCCGAAATCAGCCAGCATCTGCGTCGCGCAGGGACCGAGCATCACCTGCGTGAAATCGATCACGCGGATGCCGGAAAGAGGAAGGCTATCGGTATTCATGGCATTGTCTTTCATTCTGCTGCTGCGGTGTTTTCAACGCGGGCGTTCGCCGAGGGGATATCGCCGGGATCGGCGCCCTGCGCGCGCATGCGCTTCTGGATGGTCGCGACATCGGCATCGCGAAGCGCCACGTTCTGTTCGAGCGCCACGGCGACGGCCACGCCCGCCGCCTCGCCCTGCGCCATGCAGGGCGGGATCTCGCGCGAAAGTTTCTGCGCCTCGCTTTCCACCGAATAGTGGCGGCCGGCGACGATCAGGTTGTCGATCCCCTTCGGCAGCAGGGCGCGGTAGGGCGTGTAGTAATCCCGGCCCCGGCAGACGCTGTCGGTAAAGTGGCGGCGGCTCTTCACATCGTCGCGGGTGACGACATATTCGCCCTGCAACAACCGGGTTTGACGGATGCCGAGCTGCTCGGCAGCGCCCAGCATCTTGGCATTCTCGAAGCCCGGCAGGTTGGCGCGCACGAAGTGCAGCAGCTTCATCATCCGCTCGCGGCCCTCGATTTCGGCGGCCAGCATGTCCTCCGGCGAGAGGCCGTCATAGCCCGGCATATGCGGGCAGTTGCACCAGACGATGCCCGGCAGCGGCGTCTTCAGCCACCACATGCCCCATGCCCCGCCGATGACCCGGCGCACCTGCCGGTCGAGCGCCTTGTATTCCTCCGGATGTTCGAATTCAAAGGCCTCGGCCTTTTCGGTATCGACATCGCAAAGCCGGAACACGGTGGTGACGATATACTGGCCGGTGAGGAACGACGCGCCGGCAGAGGCGGCGACATCGAGATCGCCGCTGGCATCGATGACCATTTTCGCCCGGATCGCCTGACGGCCGACCTTGGTCTGGCAGATGATGCCGGTGACGCAGCCGTCCTCCACCAGCGCTTCGGAGAACCAGGAATGGAGCCTGAGATTGACGCCGGCTTCCCGGACCAGGTTGAGGCTGGTGCGCTTCCAGCAGTCGGGATCGAAGGCGACGGCGTGGATGATCGGTTGCGGCATGCCGGTCTTGTGGAAGTCGATCGCCCCCCAGCGCGACCATTTGCGCCACATCTCCCAGTTCGTCAGGCAGTCTTCCGGCGGGGGATAGACCGCGCCGTCCTCCGCCGCCATCCGGTCGACGAATTCGGAGACGATGCCGGTGGTGACGATCTCGTTGCCGTCATTGACCATGTCATCCAGCACCAGAACCATGCCGCCGGAGGCCATGCCGCCGAGGTGGTGATAGCGCTCCATGAGCGTGACCGAGCAGCCGTTGCGCGCGCCCGATACCGCGGCGCTCACGCCCGCCGGTCCGCCGCCGATGACCACGACATCGCAATCGGCGACCACCGGTATCTGCTCGTCCCGTTTCAGGGCGATATGTCCGTATTTCTCTTTCATCTTGGCACAGCTCTTCCCCGGGCAGATCGCCCGTCTTGAAATTCCGGTTGAGGTTTTCCTACCAGCGCACGATCAGGCGCTCGGCGAGCGTCACGGCGACAAACAGCAGCACCGACAGGCCCGACGACAGGAACACCGTCGCGTAAAGCAGCGCGGAGCGGAAATTGAAGGTGGCATCGAGGATCAGCGCCCCGAGCCCCATATTGGCTCCCACCCATTCGCCGACGATCGCGCCGATGACGCAGGTGGTCGCCGCGATCTTCAGCGCCGAGAACAGGAACGGCAGCGACGATGGCAACCGCACCTTCCAGAACACTTCCGATTTCGACGCGGACAGAACCCGCGTCAGCTCCAGGATTTGCGGACTTGCCGAATTGAGGCCGCGCACCATGTTGACCAGCGTCGGAAAGAAGCAGATCAGCGCCGCGATCATCACCTTGGCCGTCAGCCCGGAACCGAAGATCAGCACCAGGATCGGTGCGATCGCCAGGATCGGAACCGTATTGATGAAGACGGCCAGCGGGAAGAACGCCCGTTCGACCATCCGGCTGTGCACGAAGGCGATCGCGATCAGCACCGCGACCAGATTGCCGAACAGGAAGCCCAGCACCGC
This sequence comes from Martelella sp. UBA3392, assembly GCF_002358775.1. Classification (NCBI taxonomy): domain Bacteria; kingdom Pseudomonadati; phylum Pseudomonadota; class Alphaproteobacteria; order Hyphomicrobiales; family Aurantimonadaceae; genus Martelella; species Martelella sp. UBA3392. Next base: position 11,032 of record NZ_DEPM01000036.1, on the reverse strand, counting down.
TTCCAGCAATGTCGGCCAGAAATTGGCCATCAGCGTTGCGAAATCCTTGACGAAGACGAGCGCTACGTCGCTCGGCGCCGGCGCGATATAGGACGGCACGCCGAAAAGGCGGACGCCGGCCTGCCATATCAAAAGCAGGAAGATCGCGGTGCCGACCGGTATCGCCACCGAAATCAGCCGCGACAGCCGGGCCGCGCGGATTGCGGCGACATTGTCGCGCGCTTCGATATCGGCGGATATCTGAGAGATCGCCATCAGCATGTCTCCAGAATCTGGCGCAGTTCCGCCGCATGGCGGATGAACTCCGGCGTTTCGCGCTGGGCAATCGACCGGGGGCCGGGAATATCGATATCGACGATTTTCCGCAGCCGGCCCGGATGGGCCTGCAGCATCAGCACCTTCTGGCCGAGAAAGACGGCTTCCGGGATCGAGTGGGTCACGAACAGGATCGTCGCCCCCGTTTCTTCCCAGATCTTCAGGAGTTGAAGGTTGAGGTGATCGCGGGTCATCTCGTCGAGCGCGCCGAAGGGTTCATCCATCAGCAGCAGCTTCGGGTGACAGACCAGCGCCCGGGCAATCGCCACGCGTTGGCGCATGCCGCCGGAAAGCTCGTGCGGCAGCGCGTCCTCGCGGCCTTTCAGCCCGACGAGCTCCAGCAATTCGCGCGGGGTCTTGTCGCTGACAGGCAGTTTGATGCCGCGGCTGCGCCCGACCTCGAGCGGTAGTTCGACATTCTTGAGAGTGCTGCGCCACGGCAACAGGCTGGCATCCTGAAACACGAAGGCGAATTCGCGGGCAAGCCTTGCTTCCTCCGTTGACTTGCCGAACACGCTCACCTCGCCGGAGGCCGGCGGGATGAGATCGGAGACGAGACGCAGCAGCGTGGACTTGCCGCATCCCGAAGGGCCGAGGATCGACCAGAACTCGCCTTCTGCGATATCGAGGCTGAGGTCCTGGATCGCGGTGAAATCACCGAACTTCACCCAGGCATTGCGCAGCCGGGCAGCAAGCGCCTCAGCGCCTGCCTCCCGATATGCTGTCGCCGTGTTTGGCGCGTTCATGGCATCTACCCCAGCTTGGGCCGCGTATCGGCGGTGGCTTCCAGAACGGAGAGCGTCATGACCTCGTCGACGGTCGGCGCGCCGCCCTCGAACTGGTCGAGTGCCTTGTAGATGTCGATCTGGTCCTGCCAGTTTTCGGTGGTCATCGTGCCCCAGCCGTGTTCCTTCGTGGTCTCGTTGAAGGAGTAATCGAGCACCAGCGGCACGGCCTGCATCTCTGCGGCCTTGTCGAAATTAGGATAGGCCTCGACCAGATAATCGACCGCCTTTTCCGGGTTTTCGCGGGCAAAGCCCCAGCCGCGGGAGATCGCCCGGATCATCGCGTCAACCTTGTCGCCGTGGTCGGCAAGCGTGCTGTCGGTCACGTAGAACGGGTTGGCATAAAGCTTGATGCCGGCATCCCAGAGGGTCATGTCGACGCGCTGGTCGCCGAGGATTTCGAGCGCCTTCACATTGGTCTTCCAGCCCGTGATCGCATCGACCTGGCCGGTCATCAGCGGGTTCATGTCGGAACCGATGATCACCAGTTCGACCTGATCTTCCGGAATGTTGTTCTTGGCGAGCAGCGCCCTGAACAGAATGCGTCCGGTGGCCTGCGTCCCGATCTTCTTGCCGATCATATCTTCCGGCTTGGTGATCGGTTTCTCCTTCAGCGAGAAATAGGTGTAGGGATGCTGCTGATAGCCGGCGGCAATGCACTTGACCGGAATGCCGGCCGCGCGCGCCAGCATCAGCGACGGGCTGGACGAGACCTGACCGAGATTGGCGCGTCCGGAGGCGACGGAGGCGACGCCATCGATGTTCGGGCCGCCCGGAATGATCTCGAATTCGAGACCTTCCTCGGCGAAATAGCCAAGCTTGTTGGCGCAGATCTCGCCGAGATTGCCGTTGGAGGCGAGCCAGCCGAGCTGCATGGTGACCTTGAAGGTATCCGCTGCCCGTGATGGCGTGAATGAAATCAGGCTACCCGCGCCGGCAAGGCCGGCGGCGGCGCCCATGGATTTCAGAAGCGAACGACGGCTTAGCCCGTTCGAATTGAATTGCGGCATTGATGTTCTCCCTGCCACTGGTTGCTGATGCACTGACCCGGTGTTCCCCTGCCGGTTATCAGTGACGGAAGTGTACGGAGCATATGGCGCTGCAAAAAGTGCAAAAACCTGCTAACAGTGAGGCATAAAATGCACCACCTATGGCGGAGCGCCCGATGCATTCGACATTCATGCGCTATTTCGACGAGGTTGCCCGCCAGGGATCGATCCGCAAGGCCGCGGCTGTCCTCAACGTCTCCTCGACCACGGTGAACCGGAAGATCATCGCCACGGAAAAGACGATCGGCGTGCTTCTGCTGGAGCGCACGCCCGAGGGCGTGACGCTGACAGATGCCGGGCGGATCGTGCTGGAACACTGTCGCGAGACGCTGAATGGCTACGAGCGCACCAAGATGATGCTCGACGACATTCGCGATCTGCGCTCGGGCCACATCAATATCTGCGCCATCGATTCCGTGACCTACGGTCTGCTGCCGCGCATTCTGCTCGATTTCAACAGCGTCTACCCGCAGATCACCTATTCGGTCACCACAGCGCAGCCGGATGACATCATGGAGGCGGTGGCGAGCGGCATTTGCGATATCGGGATCACCTTCACCTTCGACGTGCATCCCGGCGTGAGGATCATTTCGGAGAAGGGCGCGCCGATCGGGATCATCATGCGGCCCGACCATCCGCTTGCCACCCGCTCAAGCCTGTCGATCGCAGATCTCGACGGTCTGAAACTGGTGCGCACGGTGGATGCGCGTGGACGCAATTCGATCATCGATCAGGCGTTTACCGGCATTGCGCCGTCGCTCTCCACCAACTGCTTCACGGATACGCTGCATGTCGCCAAGCACATGATCCTGGCGGGCCGCAGTCTGGGGGTCTATACCCAGATCGGGTTCTATGACGAGATCCAGCAGCGCCGCCTGTGCTTCGTGCCGCTGCAGCAGGATGTGCTGCTGAACCTGAAGATCGGCGTCGTGATGTCCGCCGCCTCGGGCATTTCCCCGCCCGAGCGCCTGCTCGGCAACGAGATCAAGCGGGCGCTGGCGGGCCTGCGCCTCGATGCCGCGGCGCCCGGTCCGTCATAGAGCCAATCCCCGTTGCCGGGCAGGTCCGAACACAATGGGTGAGGGCGGCCCTGCCTTGCGGAGGGCTCAGGTGCCGGGGTCGTCGATGAGCGGGGTCGGTTTGGCGAGGGTTTCCAGCGCCTTGATGTCGGAAAGCCGGATCGTCGTTCCGTTGACCTCGACGCCATAAGGCTTCAGCGTGTTGAGGGCGCGCGACAGGTTTTCCGGCGTCATGCCGAGCAGGGAGGCGAGCGTGCGCTTGTCGTAGGGCAGCTCGAATTCACCGGTACCCTTGCCGAATTCATGGTTCTGCCGAAGCAGCGTGTTCGCCAATCGCTCGACGGAACTGCGCAGTTTGAGCCCCTTGTGCTCCTTGATGACATAACGGTAACTGCCGGCCATCTCCAGCACCATCGCCCTTGCGAAGGCGTCGTCGAGCTCGAAGATCGAGCGGACGTCTTCCGAGGGGATCAGCAGGATTTTCGAACGCGCCCGCGTGCGCGCCGACATCAGATAGACCGCATCCTTCAGCACGGCGGCCAGAATGAAGGGGCTGACCGGATGCACCATCGCCATGGTCGCCTCGCGGCGGTTGGCATTGGCGTAAAGCTCGACGCAGCCTTCGATGACGACATAGAGAAAGTCCGCCGGGTCGCCCTCGTGAACGAGATCGAGTTGCGGCGGGAAGGTCTGCAGATAGGCCGCCTGCATCAGCGCCTCGAAATTCTCCTCGCCCATGCTGTTGAACAGGCCGAGCGCCCGCACCTCGGGCAAATCGGATGACCGCATCACATCGCCTTGATTTTTTTCGTATCTTCAATTGATAAATTTAGCAGCAACAGCCGGCATCCGCAACAGGCCGATTTGACGATGATTTCAGCGCGGGAAGGCAATTTCACGCGCAGTTCTTGTTTGTCCCGCGCCGCCCGTCAACCTTGACTTAGGTCAACTTCGCAGGGGTGCAACGCCTTCTAACTCTCAGGCAGAATTTCCAATGAGCGGGCTTCCGCTCGAGCCTTAGGGGGCATTTCATGTCTGCAGTTGACGGTGTTTCGCGAAGCGATCAGCGCCGGGCGCTCGGTCTCAGCACGGTGGCCTTCACGGTCTGTTTCGCGGTCTGGACGATCTTCGCCATCATCGGGGTCGAAATCAAAGGCGAACTCGGCCTCTCCGAAACCCAGTTCGGCATTCTGGTGGCAACACCGGTTCTCACCGGCTCGCTGACCCGACTGATGCTCGGCATCTGGACCGAGCAATATGGCGGACGGCTGGTGTTTCCGTTGCAGATGCTGCTGGCCGCCGCGGCGACCTTTCTTCTGACCAGCGCGACAACCTATCCGCTGTTTCTGCTCGCCGCCCTTGGCGTCGGCCTTGCCGGCGGTTCCTTCGCCGTTGGCGTCACCTATGTCTCGCACTGGTATCCGCCGGAAAAGCAGGGCACCGCGCTCGGCATTTTCGGCGCCGGCAATGTCGGCGCGGCGGTGACCAAGTTCGGCGCGCCTTTCGTTATGGTGGCCTTCGGCTGGCAGGCGGTCGCCAATGTCTGGGCGTTTGCGCTTGCGGCGATCGCCGTCATCTTCTTCGTTTTTTCGAAACATGATCCGGTGTTCGAAGCCCGCCGCCGCTCCGGCGCAAAGGCCACCACGGTCGCGGCCCAGCTTGCGCCGTTGAAGAACCTGCAGGTCTGGCGCTTCTCGCTCTATTATTTCTTCGTCTTCGGCGCCTTCGTCGCGCTGGCGCTGTGGCTGCCGCATTATCTCGTCGATGTCTACGGCGTCGATATCCGCACCGCGGGCATGGCCGCGGCCGCCTTCTCGCTCTCGGCCAGCCTGTTCCGCGCCTATGGCGGTCATCTCGCCGACCGGTTCGGCGCGCGCTCGGTGATGTACTGGACCTTCGGCTTTGCGCTGCTCTTGCTGTTCATGCTGTCCTACCCGCCGACCAGCTACACGATCCACGCCAAGGGCGGCGACATCATCTTTACGACCGCGATGAGCTTCGGCGCCTTCGTGCTGATGATCTTCTGTCTCGGCTTCTTCATGAGCCTCGGCAAGGCGGCGGTCTACAAGCATATCCCGGTCTATTACCCCGACAATGTCGGCTCGGTCGGCGGTCTCGTCGGCATGATCGGCGGGCTAGGTGGCTTCGTCCTGCCGATCGTGTTCGGCACGCTTCTGGACCTGACCGGGGTCTACACCACCTGCTTCGCCTTCCTGTTCCTGCTGGTGCTCGTTGCGCTGACCTGGATGCATCTGTCGATCCGCCAGATGGAACGCCGCAACCGGGCAGGTGACGACACCCTGCCGGAACTGCCTGAATTCGAAGGCATGACGCCGAAGACATCGGCGGCGACGCTCACCGAATGGAACCCGGAAGACGCAACCTTCTGGGAAAAGACCGGGCGGAAGATTGCCAAGCGCAATCTGTGGATCTCCATTCCCGCGCTGCTTCTGGCCTTTTCGGTCTGGATGGTCTGGTCGGTCGTGGTTGCGCGGCTTCCCGCCATCGGCTTCGACTTCACCGACGCCCAGCTCTTCTGGCTGGCGGCGCTGCCGGGGCTTTCGGGCGCGACGCTCAGGATTTTCTACTCCTTCATGGTGCCAATCTTCGGGGGCAGGCTCTGGACCACGCTGTCCACCGCCTCGCTGTTGCTGCCGGCCATGGGCATCGGCTATGCCGTGCAGAACCCGGAAACGCCCTATCTGATCTTCCTGGTCCTGGCGCTTCTGTGCGGTCTCGGCGGCGGCAATTTTGCCTCGTCCATGGCCAATATCAGCTTCTTCTTCCCCAAGGCCGAAAAGGGCAACGCGCTGGCCCTGAATGCCGGTCTCGGCAATCTCGGCGTCTCGGTCATGCAGTTCCTCGTGCCGGTGGTCATCACCATGGGCGTCTTCGGCGCGCTCGGCGGCGAACCGCAGGTGCTGTCCGATGGCGGGCGGCTGTGGCTGCAGAATGCCGGCTTCGTCTGGGTGCCGTTCATCATCGCGGCCACGGTCGCCGCCTATTTCGGCATGAACGACATTGCCTCAGCCAAGGCCTCCTTCTCCGATCAGGCGGTGATCTTCTCGCGCTTCCATAACTGGATCATGTGCGTCCTTTACACCGGCACATTCGGCTCGTTCATCGGCTATTCGGCGGGTTTCCCGCTGCTGATGAAAACCCAGTTCCCCGAGGTCAATGCGCTGTCCTACGCCTTCCTCGGCCCGCTGGTCGGCGCGCTGAGCCGGGCGGGCACGGGCTGGATCTCGGACCGCTTCGGCGGCGGCCGGGTCACCTTCTGGACCTTCGTCGGCATGTTCGTCGCCGTGGTCGGCGTGCTGCAATTCCTGCCGCATGGGGGTGAGGGCGGCAGTTTCTGGGCCTTCTTCGCCTGCTTCATGGCGCTGTTCTTCCTCACTGGTGTGGGCAATGCGTCGACCTTCCAGATGATCCCGGCAATCATGCGCCGGGAAGTGCCGCGCCTGATGCCGGAACTGGATGCCGGCGCGCTGCAGAAGCAGACGGACCGCGAGAGCGCGGCGATCATCGCCTTCACCTCGGCGATCGCCGCCTATGGCGCATTCTTCATCCCCAAATCCTACGGCACCTCGATCTCGATGACCGGCGGACCGGACATGGCGCTGTGGGGCTTCGGCATCTTCTACGTCATCTGCGCCGTGCTGACCTTCTTCTTCTACACCCGCCGCAACGCGCCGGTGCCCTGCTAATCGCCCGAAACAAAGGAACGGATCATGTCTCTTCTCCTCGACCGCCTCAACTTTCTGGCGCGCAAGAATGTCGACACATTCTCCGATGGTCACGGCGTGACCACGAATGAAAATCGTGACTGGGAAGACGCCTATCGCAAGCGCTGGCAGCACGACAAGATCGTGCGTTCCACCCATGGCGTGAACTGCACGGGCTCCTGCTCGTGGAAGATCTACGTCAAGGGCGGGATCGTCACCTGGGAAACCCAGCAGACCGATTATCCCCGTACAAGGCCGGATATGCCCAATCACGAACCGCGCGGCTGTTCGCGCGGGGCCAGTTATAGCTGGTACATGTATTCGGCCAACCGGGTGAAATACCCGCTGATCCGGGCGCGGCTCCTGAAGCTCTGGCGCAGGGAACGCGCCGACAAGAGCCCGGTCGCCGCCTGGCGCGCCATTCAGGAGGACCCGGCAAAGCGCGCCGAATACATCAAGGTGCGCGGCCTTGGCGGTTTCGTGCGCGCCACCTGGGACGAGGTCAACGAGCTCATCGCGGCGGCCAATGCCTATACCGCGAAGAGGTGGGGGCCCGACCGCGTCATCGGATTTTCGCCGATCCCGGCGATGTCGATGGTCTCTTACGCGGCCGGGTCCCGCTACCTGTCGCTGCTCGGTGGCACCTGCATGTCGTTTTACGACTGGTATTGCGACCTGCCGCCGGCCTCGCCGATGACCTGGGGCGAGCAGACCGACGTGCCGGAATCCGCCGACTGGTACAATGCCGGCTTCCTGATGCTCTGGGGCTCCAACGTGCCGCAGACCCGCACGCCGGATGCGCATTTCTACACCGAGGTGCGTTACAAGGGCACGAAGTCCGTCGTCGTCTCGCCGGACTATTCGGAAGCCGCGAAATTCTCCGATCTCTGGTTGCACCCGAAGCAGGGCACCGACGCGGCCCTTGCCATGGCGCTTGGCCACGTGATCCTGCGTGAGTACCACCTCGACCGGACAGTCGATTACTTCGACGATTACTGTCGCCGCTATACCGACATGCCGATGCTGGTGCGGCTGGTGAAGAAGGACGGCCGCTACTTGCCGGAACGCTTCCTCCGCGCCTCCGACTTCAAGGATGGCCTCGGCGAGAGCAACAATCCCGAATGGAAGACGGTCGGCTTCGACGCGAAGACCGGCGCGGTCGTCGTGCCGCGCGGGTCTGCCGGCTATCGCTGGGGCGAAAAGGGCAAATGGAACCTAGAGCAGAAGGATGGCGCGGGCAGCGACATCGATCTGGTCATGAGCCTTGCGGAAAAACATGATGGCGTCGAAGACGTCGCCTTTCCCTATTTCGGCAGTCGCGCGCACGACTATTTCGAAGGCACGGACCATGACAGCGTTTTGATGCGCAAGGTGCCCGTCCGCCGGGTGGCGCTTGCGGATGGCGAGGCGGTGGTCGCGACGGTCTTCGACCTGTTCGTTGCCAATTACGGCCTCGACCGCGGCTTCGGCGGCGACAATGTCGCGAGCTCATTCGATGATGGAACGCCCTATACGCCGGCATGGGCGGAAAAGATCACCGGCGTGCCGCGCGAGCAGATCATCGCCACCGCCCGCGCCTTCGCGGGCAACGCGGAAAAGACCAATGGCCGCTCCATGGTCATTCTCGGCGCCGGTCTGAACCATTGGTACCACATGGACATGAACTATCGCGGCATCATCAACATGCTGGTGATGTGCGGCTGTATCGGCCAGTCCGGCGGCGGCTGGAGCCATTATGTCGGCCAGGAGAAACTGCGCCCGCAGACCGGCTGGCTGCCGCTCGCCTTCGGGCTCGACTGGCAGCGCCCGCCGCGTCATATGAACTCGACCTCGTTCTTCTACGCCCACACCGACCAGTGGCGCTACGAGACGGTGAAGGTCGACGAGCTGCTGTCGCCCACCGCGCCGGAAGGCCCGTGGGATGCGACGCTGATCGACTACAATATCCGCGCCGAGCGGATGGGCTGGCTGCCCTCAGCGCCGCAACTGCGGACCAACCCGCTGGAGGTCGCCCGCGCGGCGGAGGGCTCGGGCCAAAAGCCTGCGGATTATGTCGCCGATGCGCTGAAATCCGGCACGCTTTCCATGTCCTGCGAAGATCCGGATGCGGAGGAGAACTGGCCGCGCAACATGTTCGTCTGGCGCTCCAACCTGCTCGGCTCATCGGGCAAGGGCCATGAATATTTCCTCAAGCACCTGCTGGGCACTTCCCATGGCCTGCTCGGCAAGGATCTCGGCGACGAGGGCCGTCAGGAGGTGAAGGAAGCCGTCTGGCATGACGAGGCACCGGAAGGAAAGCTCGATCTGTTGGTGACCCTCGACTTCCGCATGTCGACCACCTGCGTCTATTCCGACATCGTGCTGCCGACGGCGACATGGTACGAGAAGAACGACCTCAACACCTCCGACATGCACCCCTTCATTCACCCGCTGACCAGTGCGGCCGATCCGGCCTGGCAGTCGCGCTCGGACTGGGAAATCTTCAAGGGCATCGCAAAGACGTTTTCCGAAGTCGCGCCGGAAGTGCTGGGCGTCGAAAAGGATATCGTGTTGGTGCCGACCCTGCACGACACGCCTGGTGAACTCGCCCAGCCTTTCGATGTGAAGGACTGGAAACAGGGCGAAACCGATCCGGTTCCGGGCAAGACCATGCCGACGGTTGCCGTGGTCGAGCGGGATTATCCCAATCTCTACAAGCGATTCACCTCTGTCGGGCCGCTGCTTGAAAAACTCGGCAATGGCGGCAAGGGCATTTCATGGAACACGGACCATGAGGTGGCGCTTCTTGGCCGGCTGAACGGCACGGTGACGGAAGAGGGGTCCTCGAAAGGTCGTCCGAAGATCGATACCGATATCGACGCCACCGAGGTGATCCTGTCGCTGGCGCCGGAAACCAATGGCGAGGTCGCGGTCAAGGCCTGGGAAGCGCTCTCGGCCATCACCGGGCGCGACCACACCCATCTTGCCCTTCCGAAGGAGGACGAGAAAATCCGCTTCCGCGATATCGTCGCCCAGCCGCGCAAGATCATTTCCTCGCCGACATGGTCGGGGCTGGAATCGGAAAAGGTCTGCTACAACGCCTGCTATACCAATATCCACGAGCTGATCCCGTGGCGCACGCTCTCCGGGCGGCAGCAGCTCTATCAGGACCATTTGTGGATGCGGGCCTTTGGCGAGGCCTTCTGCGTCTACCGTCCGCCGATCGATACCGGAACCGTGACGCCGGCGATCGAGGCGCGCCTCGACGGCCAGCCGCATCTGGTGCTGAACTTCATCACGCCGCACCAGAAATGGGGCATCCACTCCACCTATACCGACAACCTCTTGATGCTGACGCTCAATCGCGGCGGTCCGGTGGTGTGGATTTCGGAGCCGGATGCGGCCCGCGCCGGCATTGTCGATAACGACTGGGTCGAGGTCTACAATGCCAATGGCGCGCTGGTTGCCCGCGCGGTGGTCTCGCAGCGCATGAAGGACGGCACGATCTTCATGTACCACGCGCAGGAGAAGATCGTGAACACACCCGGCTCGCCGCTGACCGGCCAGCGCGGCGGCATTCACAACTCCGTCACCCGCGTGATCCCGAAGCCGACCCACATGATCGGCGGCTACGCCCACCAGTCCTACGGTTTCAACTACTACGGAACCGTCGGGTCCAACCGCGATGAATTCGTCGTCGTCCGCAAGCTCGAAAATGTCGACTGGATGGACGAGACCCCAAGCCTTGCTGGAAAGGAGGCCGCAGAATGAAGGTCCGCGCACAGATCGGCATGGTGCTCAATCTCGATAAATGCATCGGGTGCCACACCTGCTCCGTCACCTGCAAGAATGTCTGGACGAACCGGGAAGGCGTTGAATACGCCTGGTTCAACAATGTCGAGACCAAGCCGGGGATTGGCTTTCCCAAGGAATGGGAAAACCAGAAGAAATGGAACGGTGGCTGGGTCCGCAAGAAGAACGGCAAGATCGAGCCGAAGATGGGCGCCAAATGGCGCATCCTCGCCAAGATCTTCGCCAATCCGGATCTGCCGGAAATCGACGACTATTACGAACCCTTCGATTTCGACTACGGCCATCTCCAGACCGCCGGCGAGAGCAGGACCATGCCGACGGCACGGCCGCGCTCGAAGCTGACCGGC
>NZ_DEPM01000098.1:13438-16739 GCF_002358775.1 Martelella sp. UBA3392 | reverse complement strand
AACAACCTATGTTTCGGACGAGGCCAAGGCGCTCTGGGCCCCCTGGGTGCTGCATTGCGGCCTGTCGCCGGAGGCGAGCTATTCGGCCGAAATGCTGAAGGTGATCGGCTTTGCGATCGAGCTTGCCGGTTGCCCGATCGTCAAGGGCGGCGCGGTCAACCTGACGCGCGCCTTCGAACGCCTGATCCGCGACCATGGCGGCGACATCCGCACCGGATGCGATGTCGCCGGCATTACGCTTGGCACGAACGGCAAGGCGACGGGTGTGCGGCTTTCCGACGGCACGGAAATCGGGGCCAGGCGCGGCGTCATCGCCTCCGTCACCCCCGACCAGCTTTACCGCCGCCTGCTCGGCGAGACCAAAAAACCTCTGCCCGCCGATGTCGAAAAAGGACTGAAATCCTATCGCTACGGCAAGGGCGACATGCAGATCCACTACGCGCTGAAAGCACCGCCAACATGGAAGGCGGGCGACGAACTCGGCAAGGTCGCCCTGCTGCACTTGACCGACGGTCTCGACGCGGTGTCGCGCTCATCAAACGAGGCCGAGCGCGGGCTGCTTCCGGCCGAGCCCACCGTCTGCGTCGGCCAGCCGACCGCGCTGGACCCGAGCCGCGCGCCCGACGGCGGCGCGATCCTGTGGCTCCAGCTTCCCGATACGCCCCGCCATATCAAGGGCGATGCTGCGGGCCTTTTGGATTGCCCGCAAGACGGGCGCTGGACGGAGGCGCTGCGCGAGGCCTTCGCCGACCGCGTCGAGGCCATGCTTTCCGCCCATATCGAGGATTTTAAGGACAATGTGGTCGCCCGCAGCGTTTCATCACCCGCCGATCTCGAGACCATGAACATGAACCTCGTCGGCGGTGATCCCTATGGCGGTTTTTGCGGCCTCGACCAGTTTTTCATCTGGCGTCCGTTCAAGTCTGCCGTTAACCACAGGACCCACGTGCCCGGCCTCTATCACATCGGCGCCTCGACCCATCCGGGGCCGGGCCTCGGGGGCGGTTCGGGCTTTCTGCTGGCATCATCGCTGAAATAACGGAGTGGGTTTATGGGTGAGCGTTTTTCGGGTCCGAACGGTGACGGAGAGACGGGCGAGGCCGTCCGCAGCCTCGGCGAAATCGGGCTCAACGCATTTTCGCCCTATCTGATGAACCGGGTGATGGCGCGCTACAACGCCAATCTCGCCGAGGAGCTGAAACATCTCGGCATGTCCACCGCCAAGGTGCGCACCCTCGCCGTGCTCTCGGTCATTCCCTCGGCCACGATCAACGAGCTGTCGGTTCTCGCCGTGATCGAGCAATCGACGATGAGCCGCACGCTCGATTCGCTGGAGGAGCAGGGCTATATCCGCCGCCAGTCGCGCAATGAGGACATGCGGGTGCGCGACGTCTCGATCACCGAGGAAGGCCGCCTCGCCTTCGACGCCGCCTGGCCGACCATGCACAGCTTCGTGCAACAGATGTTCGACGGCATCGACGAGGACGAACAGCGCGCCTTCGTGACCACGCTGCAGAAGATGCTGCGCAATGTGCGGGTGAACGAGATCTGAGGGACAGCGCCCCCGCCGGCTTGATGGAGCCTATTTCGGTTCGGGCCCGGCACCGCCCGGGCAACTTGACCCGGGCGATTTTTACATGAGGTCATCCCATCCGGCTTTCGCCGGATCAAACCTCACACATATTTGTTGACGATATTTTCCAGATATTCCTGGCGACCCGATTTCGGTTCGGGGTTGATGTCGTCCTTCTCCACCATGGCGGCGATGTCTCCGAGCGTCATCTCGCCGGAGAGCATCTTCTTTGCGGTGTCGCCGTTCCAGCCGGCATAGCGCTCGTCGAGCGGCTTTGACAGCGCGCCGTCCTCGATCATCCGGGCGGCGGCCTTCAGCCCGCGGGCGCAGCAATCCATGCCGCCGATATGGCCGTAAAGCAGGTCCGCCGGATCGATCGACTGGCGGCGCAGCTTCGCGTCGAAATTGGTGCCGCCGGAGGTGAAGCCGCCGGCCAGCAGAACCTGATAATAGGCGAGCGCCATTTCCGGCACGTTGTTGGGGAACTGGTCGGTATCCCAGCCGGACTGGTAGTCATTGCGGTTCATGTCGATCGAACCGAGCACGCCGAGCGTGCGGGCAAGCGCCAGTTCGTGCTCAAAGGTGTGGCCGGCGAGAATGGCGTGGCCCTGCTCGATATTGAGCTTCACTTCCTTTTCCAGCCCGTATTTCTGCAGGAAGCCGTACACCGTGGCGACGTCGTAATCATACTGGTGCTTGGTCGGCTCCTGCGGCTTCGGCTCGACCAGGATCTGGCCCTTGAAGCCGATCTTGTGCTTGTACTCGATCACCATCGACAGCATGCGCGCCATCTGGTCGAACTCGCGGCTCATATCGGTGTTGAGCAGGGTCTCGTAACCCTCGCGGCCGCCCCACAGCACATAATTCTCGCCGCCGAGCTTCATCGTCGCGTCCATGCAGGTCTTGATGGTGGCGGCGGAATAGGCAAAGACCTCCGGATCGGGATTGGTCGAAGCGCCCGACATGAAGCGGCGGTGAGAGAACAGGTTGGCCGTACCCCACAAAAGCTTGACGCCGGTCTCTTCCTGCTTCTTGGCGAAGTAGTCGACGATCTCGTTGAGGTTCCTGGTGCTCTCGGCGAAATTGCCGCCTTCCGGGCGCACATCGGCATCGTGGAAGCAGTAATAGGGCGCGCCGAGCAGCGAGAACAGTTCGAAGGCGACGTCTGCCTTGAGTTTGGCCTTGTCCATGCCGCCATCATACCAGGGGCGGTCGAAAGTGCGCCCGCCAAAGGGGTCGCCGCCTTCCCATGCCAGCGAGTGCCAGTAGGCGACGGCAAAGCGCAGATGCTCCTTCAACGGCTTGCCGAGGACGACCTCGTCGGGGTTGTAATGCCGGAAGGCCAGCGGGTTGTCGCTGTCCGGGCCTTCATATTTGATTTTGGCGATATCGCCGAAAAAACCGGTGCTCATATCAATTCTCCCATTCGGTTATTCTCAAATCCGGCCGTTTGCCGCGCGGGCATGCCGGGTTCATTTCAGTGTGTTGCGTCAGGCCTTAGTGACGGCGCGGATCGCCGGATAGAGCGCGCGGTAGCGCTGATAGGCCTCCTCGAAGGCGGCCTTGTGCGTGGTTTCCGGCTCCACCGTTTCCGCCGTCTTGGGCGGCGTGCAGACGGCAAGCGGATCGCCGCCGGTTGCCGCCAGCATGCCGAGCCGGGCGGCCCCGAAGGCCGCGCCGAAATCGCCATCGGCGGGGATGTCGATCGGCAGGTCGAGCACGGTGGCC
>NZ_DEPM01000098.1:0-13176 GCF_002358775.1 Martelella sp. UBA3392 | reverse complement strand
GCTGAGGCTACAGGCGGCAGGTTTACGAAGCGGAGATATCAATAGCACCTCGGATCGTCTCCGCACGTGGAGATGAGCGCGAACGCGAGCCGCCGCCGATTGCGGTGATCCTTGAAAGCTCCGTGCCGGCGGAGCGCAGCGCCTCAAGATTGTCGCGGAGCGCAAAGGCCACGCCTTCCATCACCGCGCGGGTCATCGCCGGGCGGTCGCTTTCATGGGCAAGACCGATGAAGGCGCCGCGGATCGCCGCGTCATTGTGCGGCGTGCGCTCGCCGGAAAGATAGGGCAGGAAGGTGACGTCGCCGGGTGCCTGTAGCGTGTCGCCGACCTCGGTCGAAAGCTCGGCCGGGCTCTTGTCGGTGATCTTCGCATACCAGTTCAGCGTGTCGGTCGCCGACAGGATCACGCCCATCTGGTGCCATGTGCCGGGCAGCGCGTGGCAGAAGGCATGAACCGCGCTTTCGGGCTTCGGCCGGTAGCGGTCATTGGCGGCAAACAGCACGCCGGAGGTGCCAAGCGAGACGAAGGCCGCGCCATCGGCAACCGTACCCATGCCGCAGGCGGACGCCGCATTGTCGCCGGCCCCGCCGGCCACCACCACAGGTCCGGTCATGCCCCATTCTGCGGCGAGCGCGGATTTCAGCGTGCCGCCGACCTCGGAGCCTTCGACCAGCGCCGGCATCTGCGACCGGGACAGATCGGTGGCGGCAAGAAGCTCGTCCGACCAGTCGCGCTTTGCGGTATCGAGCCATGAGGTGCCGGCCGCATCCGACATTTCGGAAATGTATTCGCCGGTCAGCCAGTAGCGCAGATAGTCCTTCGGCAACAGCACCTTGCCGACCTTGTCAAAAATCTCGGGCTCGTTCTTCTTGACCCACACCAGTTTCGGCGCGGTGAAGCCGGGAAACACGATATTGCCGGTAATCGCACGGAAGCGCGGATCGTCGTCGAGCTGGGCTGCCTCGATATAGGAACGCGTGTCGTTCCACAAAATGCAGGGCCGCAGCACCGCGCCGTCGCCGTCGAGGATAGTGGCGCCGTGCATATGGCCGGAGAGGCCGATGCCCCTGACCGCCGCAAGCTCGCCCGGATGGCGTTCGGCGAGACGGCCGACGGCGATCCGGCAGGCGTCGATCCAGTCCGCCGGGTTCTGCTCCGACCAGCCGTGATGCGGCCGCGCGACCGACAAGGCCGCATCGGCGCTGGCGATCACCTTTTGGCCGTCATCGATCAGCATGGCCTTCAGGCTGGAGGTTCCGAGATCGAGCCCGAGATACATGGCGTTCTTCCCTTTCCCGCCCTTCAGGGCAGATTGTCCTTGATGAAAATGTCGATGCGGATGCGCTCCTGCGCAGCAATCACCGCCAGGCCATCGGCCTCGGCCTTCAGCACCCGGATCGCGCTTCTGACCTCATGGCCGGCATCCTGGTTGAGCACCGCGTCGAACAGACCGTTTTCGAGCGCTGAGCGCGAATGATCGGAAAGCTCGTGCGCGATCGTGACGATTTCACGACCATTCCCGCGCGCCTTTTCAAGTGCGGCGATCAGGCCGCGATTGCCCGCGCCCAGACTGTAAATGCCGATGATATCCGGGTCGCGGGCGAGCGCCTCGTCCACCAGCCGTTCGGCAACCGCCGCGTCGTCGCGGCCTTCCATCGGTGGGCTCAGTTCGAGGTTCGGAAAATCGAGCGCCATGCCTTCGGAAAACCCGGAAAGCCGGTTCTGGTGGTCGCGCACCGAAAGCGAGCCGACCAGAATGGCGATGCGCCCGGCGCGCGGACCAATGAACCGGCCAAGCAGGGTCGCAGCGGTGCGGCCCGCCGCCTGGTTGTCGACGCCGGCATAATGATCGCGGCCGCTATCCTCCAGATCGGAGACCAGGGTGACGACCGGAATGCCCTTTTTCTTCAGAGCGCCGACGGCCGCGCGCACGGGATCGGCATCGACCGCGACCAGCGCAATGCCGGCGGGCTCTTCCTCGCCCGCCGCGATCAGCGCTTTCGCCAGCGCATCGCCGTCAAAGGCCGGCACGTCGATGATGCTGATCTCGGTCCGTTCGATCCGCCCGCGTTCGCCGGCCTGTTCGACGGCCGCGCGCAACGCCGCCATGAAGGCGTTGTCATTGAGCGGCAGGATGAAGGTGAAGGGATAGACCCGGCCCTTGGCGAGATTGGCGGCGGCGACATCGCGGACATAGCCGAGCGAACGGATCGCCTCCTCGACCTTTGCCCTGGTCTTTTCGCGCACGCCGGGCCGGCCATTCATGACGCGGTCCACGGTCGCCAGACTGACGCCTGCCTTGATGGCTATGTCATGCACTGTCGGGCGCATGTCTCCCCCCGCCTGACGATTTCCTCCGCGGCCCGCGGTCCGGACCTTGTTATGCCTCCCTTATAGCGCGCCGTTTGATGTACGTAAATCAAAAATTCCAGCGGCAGATTCCAGGCGCGGGAATTCACGTCAGAAACTGTCCTCGAAAAGCTTGTTGAGCCGGCCGATGACGGCGATGGCGGGCGCATCGGTGCGCAACGCCTCGTTGAGCACATCAGAGGCCTCGCGCTGGAACCAGATATAGCCATTGTGGCGCGGCCGCATATAGGCGTGGGCGGCGGTATCGGCGATATTGCGATAGAAGCCGTTGACGGCGCCGTTGACCTCAAGGCTTTTCCAGCCGTCGGCATGGCCCGGCTGGCCGCCGGCTCCAGCATAGAGCGTCGCCTGCACCGGCCCGCTGGCGATCCAGTAGGCATAGTCGATCGCCGCATCGCAGTTTTCGCTGAAGGCGGAGACGGCGATACCCGTTCCGCCGAGCACCGATCCCGCCGGGCCGCGCTCGCCAAGGCCCGGAATATTGGCAAAGCCGAGCCGGTGATGGCGAAACCCGTCGCGCGCATAGAGCGCGTAGCCGGCGACATAGGGCGAGATGCTGGCCTTGGTATCGGGCGCCGAAAGCGCCTCCAGAACCCCGACCGGGTCCATCGCCTGATTGTCCTCGGGAACGAGCCGGGCAAGCGCGACCAGACGTTCATAGGCGGCAATGCCGTCATCTTCGTCGATCAGATTTCCCGCGCCGTCATTGCGGCAGGGCGTGCCGGCATTGGCGGCAAGGGTGAAAAATGTCAGCAGGTTATGCGGCGGCCTGAGCGGCAACAACACGTGGCCGTCTTCGGCAAGCTTGATGAGCTCGTCCCAATTTTCCGGCAGGCTCGGCGCGCGGTCGGGGCGGTAGGCCATGACCTGGGCGTCGACATCGATCGGAAACGCCCATTGATGCGCCTTGTAATGAAAGGCCTCGAAGGCACTGCCAACCGATCCCTTTTTTATCGCCTCGCGCTCTTCCTCCCGACCCTCGACATCGAGAGGCGCGAGGCAGTTTTCGGCGGTGATCTGCCCGAGATGGGGATGATCGATGACGATCAGATCATAGTCGCGGGCGATATCGACCGGCGTCAGATCCTCCAACTCCTCAAGACCGGGCTTTTCCCACTTGACCTCGACGCCGGTCTTCTCGCGCCATTCATCCGCGCTCGCCGCCAGCGGTTCGAAGCCGCGCGGATGGGTCCAGGTCATGCCCTTCAAGGTCGTCATACAGTCAAGCTCCACTCCAGCGCCGCACCGGCGGGCGCGATCCTGCTAAAAATAACGGTTTCAGAAATTTCGTTAACAGCAGAAGAAAGCCGCTCGCGGGCGGAATGTTCCAAAGCGCCGGCATTATAGGCCCTACCGATGGGGCGCGTCATGGAGCGGCAAGCAGCCGCCGCACGACGAAGCCGACATCGGCGGGCTCGATGCGGCTGCCGGCATAGGCCCCAAACAGACCGTCTACGCAGGCAAGCACCAGATCCGCGCGGCGGCTGGCCTGATCGCGCGGCCATCCTTCGCCAGCGAGCAATTCGGCGAGCCTTGCGGAGAGCCAGGCATTGATTTCCGCCAGCGCCTGTTCGGCGAAGGCCTCGGTATTGTCAAGGAGTTCGCCGGCATGCGGGGAGTTGCTCAGCAGCGCCGCCATGCGGGAAAATTTGTTCTCCAGTGCCGCCGCCGTGCGCTCGACAGCGCTGCCGGGGCCGTCCAGCGTTTTTTCGGCTTCCGCTTTCATGTCGTCCAGCACCGCAGAGAGCGTTGCCTGAAACACCGCCTCCTTGTCCGGGAAATAGGCATAGAGCGTGGGCTTGGCGACGCCGGCGCGCTTGGCGATGCCCTGCATTGTTGTGGCGCGCAGGCCATTTGCCAGAAACTCGGTCTGGGCCGCCGCCAGTATTTTTTTCGTTCGCGCTTCGGATTTTGGAGCCGGCACTGTTTTTCCTCTTGCATATCGCCTGAATTGAACGATATGAACATATATAGTTCAAAACGTTCAATTATGGAGTCCGCAATGAACGATATCGTCCTTCTGACCGGCATTACCGGCTTTCTGGGCGGCCATATCGCCGTCGAACTTCTCAATGCCGGTTATAGCGTGCGCGGAAGCCTGCGCAATCCGGGCGCAAACGGGGAGCGGGCGGAAGCGACCCGCAAGGCGCTGGAAGAGGCCGGCGCCGACACATCGCGACTTGAATTCGTGACGCTCGACCTGACCGAGGACGAGGGCTGGTTTGACGCCGCGCGCGACGCCCGTTTCGTGATCCACAGCGCCTCGCCCTTCGTGACCACCATGCCGAAAGACCCCGATGAACTGGTCGGCCCCGCCGTGGGCGGAACGGAACGCGCCCTGGGCGCCGCCAGACGGGCTGGCGTCGAGCGGGTGGTGCTGACGAGTTCCTCCGTCGCGATCGTCAACGGCCGGGGCCCGACGAGCAGGAAAAATGCGCTCGGTCCCGACGACTGGCCGGACCCGGATGAGGGCCGGCTCAATGCCTATCAGCTTTCCAAGGTGCTGGCCGAGCGCAAGGCGTGGGAGATTGCCGAGCACGATGGCCTTGCCCTTGCCGTCATCAATCCCGGCTTTATCCTGGGGCCGCTGCTGGACGACGACCCGGGCACATCGGGCGCGCTGTTCGTCAGGCTGATGAAGGGCGATGTGCCGATGCTGCCGCGCCTTCACCTGCACATGGTCGACGTCCGTGATCTCGCCCGCATTCATGTCGCGGCGCTGACGGCGCCGGATGCGCTCGGCAAACGCAATCCCGCCGCCTTTTCCAATATGGATCTCGCAGCGCTTGCCGCGACGCTCGCCCGCGAAGTGCCAGAACGCGCCGACAGGATCCCCAAACGCAGGGCGCCCGACTTTCTCGTGCGCCTGCTGGCGCTGTTCGATGGCGACATCAGAGCCAATATCAACGAACTCGGCTACGCGCCCGCGCTCGATTCAAGCCGCGGCGCGGCGCTTCTCGGCCGCCCGCCTCGTTCCGCCGACACCATGATCGGCGATATGGGCCGCTCGCTGGTCGCCCGTGGACTAGCCTGAAGCGGAGTCTAGCGCCCGCCCGACACCACGACCTCGGTGCCCCACTCCCGGCAGCGTTCGGCAAGCGGCGCGGCAAGCGGCTGGTCGGTGAAGAAGGTGGCGATATCGGCAAGGCTTGCGATCCGCGCCGGCGCGGTGCGGGCAAATTTGGAATGGTCGGCGACCAGCACGGTTTTCCGGGCCCGGCGGATCGCCGTCTGGCTGACGCCGACCTCCATCATGTCGAAGTCCAGCAGGTCGCCATCGCCATCGATCGCCGAACAGCCGATCACGGCGAGATCGAACTTGAATTGCTCGACGATGCGGTTGGCGAGCGGCCCCACCAGCCCGCCATCGGCGCGGCGCAGCTGCCCGCCGGCCACCACGATCTCGCAGCCGGGATTGGCGACCAGGATATTGGCGACATTGATGTTGTTGGTGACGACGACGAGGTTCTTGTGGCCGAGCAGCCTCGCGGCCACCGCCTCCATCGTCGTGCCGATATTCATGAAGATCGCGGCGTTTTCCGGGATCGCCGCGGCGCAAGCCTCGGCAATCGCCGCCTTTTCGGCGGCATAGAGCGCCCGGCGGTCGTCATAGCCGATATTGGCGGTTCCCGACGGCAGCACCGCGCCGCCGTGAACGCGGGTGAGCTTGCCCCTTTCGGCGAGCGTCAGCAGATCGCGGCGGATGGTCTGCACGGTGACGCCGAGGCGTCTTGCGGCATCCTCGGCCACAATCCGGCCCTCTTCGCGGGCCATCTGCATCAGATCGTCAAGGCGGAACGTTTGCGACACGGCCTTCCCCGGTTTGGCCGTGACTTTCACGGCGCGTTCACTCTCTTCCGCAAAAGAGGCATTTTTCGCCGCGATTTGCAACGGTTTGAACCGGTTATGCGTTGAACGGTGGCGCTGACGGTATTTTGCCTTGATCGCGCGGCTGAAACACTGTCAAAAGCGATATGCCAGCTTCAACGGACGGGAAGACACAGTGAGCGGACTTGAAACAGCCATCAGGACAGCGCTGGAAAACACGGACCGGCGGGACGCCAACCAGCGCGCCCGGGTCTATCAATCCGCACGGCAGGCGCTGGAAAAGGGCCTTGCCAACCAGAACATAACCGAGCCCGGCGCGGTTGCCCGCCAGCGCCGCAGGCTCGACGACATCATCACCGCGATCGAACAGGAAGAGGCGGCCGCCGCCCGCAAGGCGCGCGAAGCCCAGAAGACCCCTGCCCGACCTGTGTTCGACGATCCCTTCGCCGTCGGCCGCGCGCCGGAAAAGCCGGCCCCCTCGCTCGAGGACGAGATCGGCGCGATCACGCCCGGCGACAGCTTTACCGCCGAACCGGCTTTCGAGGCGGAACCGGACGCCCATTTCGCCTATCCCGAAAGCCCGGTGATTGCCTCTGAGGAGGCCGACAATGTCGATTTCACCGAGGCCGGTTTCACCATGGCGCCCCGTGTGGAAAGCGGCCATCTCGACCGCGAGGCGCTTTCGCCGATGGGCGATATCGCGGTGACGGACGAGGATCGCGCGCCGCTTGCCGGCAGCGTGAAGGCCGACCCACGCCCGCGCCGCATGTCGCGCAAACAGCGCAAGGCGGCGGCGAAGGCCGAGAGGCACCAGAAGCCGGTGCGGCGGCGGCGGACGCTGACCGCCATGATGATCGGCGTGATCGTGATCGCCTTCCTTCTGCTCGGCGGATGGTGGGTGGTCGATTCCAATTTCGCGCTCAATCCCGAACGCCTCGACACGGCCGTTCCCAATCCCGCCCCGCGTATCGAGGCCGAGGACTTCGAGGGCGCTTCGGGCTGGACCACGATTTTCCAACCGGGCACGGCGAATGTGCTGACGCCCGGTTCGCAGGCAAGTCTTGAGACCGTTACATTCGATGATGCCCCCGCCGTCGAGATCGCCTCCAATGCGACCGGCGATGCCGGCGCGGTGGCGATCGCGCTGCCGGTCGCCGTGCGCGGCATGCTGGAAAGCGGTCCGGTGCTGATCGAGATCAGTTCGGTCGCGCCCGATGGCGGCGGTCAGCCGGTCGGCATCTATTGCGCCGATGGCACGATCGAGGGTTGCCAGCGCCACCGCTTCACCGCGACCGCCCATCGCGACAGCATGGTTATCCGGCTCGATCCGAGCCAGGGCGTGCTGCCGAGCCGGCTGATGATTTTAAGCGACCTCAACGGCGCCGGCGCGCCGCTCGACATCTTCGCCATCCGCGCGCGCGAAGCCGAGTAAGGCTCCCACCCGCCTCCCCAGCCCGAGCCGCCAATCTGGCGGCTCTTTCTTTTTGCGCGGCCAGAGCGTTTGGCGCGCGCATTTTTTCATTTCGGTAATTTTTTCGGGCAGTATCGTGTCCTGAACGGCCATTGATGGGGAAGCAAAGCCGGCGTTGACGCAGAGGAGCGTCACGTCGCCGGCCGCAAGAACAATTCGGCTACGGAGGAGGCCCGCATGTCACGCAAGGTCATCAGGAACGCGTACATCATCTCGATCGACCCCGAAATCGGAGTGATGCCGCGCGGTGATATTCTGATCGAGGGTTCGAAGATCGCGGCGATCGGCCCCGATCTCGACGCCGGCGATGCCGAGGTGATCGACGGCGAAGGGCGGATCGCCATTCCCGGTTTCGTCGATACCCACCGCCATACCTGGCAGGCGCTGCTGCGCGCCACCGGCGCGGACTGGACGCTGGCGCAGTATTTCGCCGGCGTGCGCGGCGTGATGGGCGATCTCTACACGCCCGACGACATGAAGATCGGCAACCATCTGGGCGCGATCGCCGCGCTCGATGCCGGCATCACTACGCTTTACGACTGGTCGCATAACAACAACACGCCGGACCACGCCTCCGCCGCGGTGGAAGGCCTGAAGGCGGCCGGCATGCGCGCCGTGTTCGGCTATGGCAACTCCAATGCCGAATGGGTGCCGGTCAGCGACAAGCCGACCGATTTCGAGGACGTCGCCCGCGTACGGCGCGAATATTTTACCTCCGACGATCAACTCGTGACCATGGGCTTTGCCGCCCGCGGCAACCAGTTCGCCACAATGCGCGTCACCCGCGAGGATTTCATCAAGGCGCGCGATCTGGGCCTCAGGATCAGCGTTCATGTGGGCGACGGGCTCTGGGGCATGAACAAGCCGGTGGTCGAGCTCCATGGTGAGGGCCTTGCCGGACCGGACGTCACCTATGTCCACTGCAACTCGCTGCATGACGAGGATTTCCGGGTCATCGGCGATACCGGCGGCACCGCCTCGATCTCGCCCGAACTCGAACTCCACATGGGCCACGGCTTCCCGGCCACGCTTTCCCTGCTCGGCGTCGGCGTGCGCCCGTCAATCTCGATCGACGTGGTCACCACCGTGCCGGACGACATGTTCTCCGCCATGCGGGCGCTGCTTTCCAGCACGCGAGCGGTGGTCAACAACCAGGCGCTGATCGACAAGGTGATCGTCGACCCGCTGCCGCTGATGGCGACCGACGTGCTCGAATTCGCAACGCTTCAGGGCGCGCTCGCCTGCGGGCTTGGCCATCTGACGGGCTCGCTGACCGTCGGCAAGGAGGCCGATATCGTGCTGGTGAACTGCAACGCACTCAACACCATGCCGATGAACAACGCCTATGGCATCGTGGTCGAGGCCGCCCATACCGGCAATGTCGAAACGGTGATCGTCGGCGGCACGGTGCGCAAGCGCAACTTCAAACTGGTCGATTTCGACCATGCCGGCTTCAAGACCAGGGTGGAGACGGCCCGCGACCGGCTGTTCGAACGCGCCGGCGTTCCCGCGGACGGCTCCTGGCTGCCGCGCCCGTTCGAGGCCGCCGACGACAGCGAGTTTTAGGCCATGACGCGTGACCGACCCACGCTTTCCGTAATCGGGGGCGGGCTTGGCGCCGGCAAGTCGACGCTGATCGCCGGCCTCCTGGCGCGGCCCGACATGGCGAGAACCGGCGTGGTGGTGAACGAGTTCGGCGCATTCGGCGTCGACGACCTGCTGCTTTCCGCCGCCGCGCCGAAGACGAGCCTGGCGCTGCTGCAGAACGGCTGTATCTGCTGCCGGCCCGGAAACGACCTGTCGGAGGTCGTCCGCAACATGATAACGGCGGCCGAGACGCCGCTACGGCGCATGTTGGTGGAAACCTCCGGCGTTGCCGATCTTTCCGCCGTCATAGCCCGCATCGGCGCCGATCATGCGCTGCGCGCGCTGGTGCGCCTCGACGCGGCGGTCGCCGTCGTCGACGCGACCGCGCCGGACGACGCCCGGCCGGAACATCTCGCCGCCGCCGACCGGATCGTTCTCTCCAAGACCGACCTTGTCCCGGCATCGCGCGCCGAGGAAATCCGCCGAAATCTTGCCGGCATGAACCCGACAGCGCCGCTTTTCGACGCGGCCGCCCTGCCCGGCCCGGATGAATTGTTCAATGCCGGGCTGATCGACAGCGCGACCGGCGCGGTGCAACCGAACCGCTGGCTGCGGGCCACGGGAACCGTGCATGTCCACGACAAGGACGCCATCCGGTCCTGGGTGATCGAGTTCGCCCCGCAGCGCTGGACCGTGCTGACCGAACAGATCGCGCGCATGAGCCGGGCGGCCGGATCGGCGCTTCTCCGTCTGAAGGGGATCGTTGTCGATCGCGACGATCCGCGTCCGCTCGCCATCCAGATGGTGCGCGACCAGATCTACCGTCCGGTGCGGCTCACGCCGGAGACCGGCGGCGGCGTCAGCCGGATCGTGGTCATTGCCCGCGCGCCCGCGGCACCTGCGATCGAAGCCTTCGCCGCCCGTCTCGGCGCGGCGCCTATCCATCAAAAGGAGTGATCTTCATGCATTACATCGTCCATTGCCTCGATTACGAGGGCAACGTCCAGAAACGGCTGGATCACTACGAGGCGCACAAGGCCTACCTCGCCAGCAATCCGATCAAGACGCTGATCTCCGGCCCGCTGCTGGCCGATGACGAGGAGACCATGATCGGCTCCTGTTTCCTGGTGGAGGCCGACAACATGGACGCGGTGATGAAATTCCATGAAAACGATCCCTTCCACGCCGCCGGCCTCTGGGAGAAGGTATCGATCCGTCCGTTCAACAAGCGCGTGGACAACCGTTCATGAGCGCCCCGGTCCGTATTGCGCTCGTCGGCCTCGGCTGGTGGGGCCAGAAAATTACCGCCGTGCTGAAGGCCGCGCCCGACGACGTCACCATCGTTCGCGCTGTGGAGCCGAACAGCGAGATCGCCAGCGCCTTTTCCGCCGCCCACGACGTGCCGGTCAGCGCCGATCTCGAGACGGCGCTTGCCGATCCGGCGGTGGAGGCCGTTCTGCTGGTCACCCCCCACAAGCTTCATGCCGCACAGATCGCAGCATCGGCTGCCGCTGGCAAACACGTGTTCTGCGAAAAGCCGGTGGCGATGACGCGGGCGGGCGCGGAGCGCGCCGTCAGCGCCGTCGAGGCCGCCGGCCTCATCCTCGCAACCGGGCATGAGCGGCGCTACGAGCCGCCGATCGCCGCTATGATCAGGGCCGCCGATGCCGGAGACTTTGGCCGGCTGATGCAGTTCGACGCGACCTTCAGCCACGACAAGTTCCTGGCGCTCGATCCGACCAACTGGCGGCTCGGAGCAGAGGACGCGCCGGCGGCCGGCATGACGGCGACCGGCATCCACCTCCTCGACCTGGCCGTCCGGCTGATGGGACCGGCCAAAAGCGTGGTCGCTTCCTGCGAGACGCTCGCCTCCAGCCTGCCGCAGGGGGACACGATCTCGACCTTCATCTGCTTTGCGGGCGGCGGCACGGCCACGATTGCGGCCAATCTCGCCATGCCGTTCGTGTCGCGCTGCTCGCTGTTCGGCTCGAAGGCCTGGGTGGATATCCGCGACAAGGCCCATGTCGAAGCCCCGGACGGCTGGATTGTCACCAGCGCCTCGACCGGCAGCAAGATCGCGGTCGAGGAAATCGGCCCCGCCGAACCGGTGCGCGACAACATCGTCGCCTTCGCCCGCGCGATCCGCGGCGAGGCTCCCTACCCGATCACCACCGCCGAGATGATCAACACGGCGGCGCTGCTGGAAGCGGTGATCGAAAGCAGCCGGACCGGCGAGCGGGTTTTGCTGTAGAGCAACCCTTCAGAGCGCAGATGGGCGCAGCGCCCATCGCGCCTTACAGCGTCGCCACCGTCTTGAGCGCGCCGTCGAGGGCGATCCCGCTCTCATCGATCAGGGCGGCCTGGCGCAGGCGGCGCAACCAGTCGGCCCCATCCTCGCGGGGCTGCAGCATCGGCACGGCGGAAAGCACGCGGTCGAATTTCGACAGGCCGCGAGCATGGGTGTCGGAATAGCCCTTGACCAGTCGCCGGGTGGCGATCACTTCCACGGCGAGGTCGTAATTGGCCGGCAGCACGGATAGCGCTTGATGAAGCCAGGCCTCGCGGTGCTCTTCTTCGCGGAAATGGCGCAGGCTGCCGCGGCGGATACGGCGCATGGCGGAAAGAAAGTAGAGCGAGGAGAACCAGAACAGCGTCCCGGTCTTCACCCGCCGGCCCTTGTTGACGCGCCGGTCGAGGAAAGCGAACAGCTTGGGCCGCGCCTCGATCCAGAGCCCAAGCCCCTTCGGCAGCGTGCCACAGACCTCCTCCATGCGCGGATGCATATATTCCGTCATGTAGAGGATCTGGCCGTCCTTGACGCCAACCTCGTTATGGACGCGTTCGAAACGGGTACCGCGCACCTTCAGATCGGCAACCCGCACGACATCGTCATAGGCCATGGCAACGGCGACATATTTGGACGCGGCCACCGTGAAGGCAAAGCCCTTTGCCGCGCCGCCATTGTCGCGGTCGGCGGCAAGGAGCGCTGCCATGCGGGTCAGATATTCGCCGGCATAGGCCGGGTCCTGAAAATCGGTGAGCTTCTTCACGCCGGCATAGAGCATGGCGTGGGCGACCTCCGGGAATTCGGTGCGGATACGGTTCAAAAGCCTGTCGAGCGCGGGATGGCCGGCCGTTTCCGGGAGGGCGTCAAGCCGCTTTGCGGGCGTTGCCGAGACCTTGTCGTTTTCGCCCTGAAGCGCGCGGGCATAGGCGGCATCGAAGGCCTTCAGGCTGGCGGCAACGCCGCGCCCGCCGGCCTTGATGGTTTCCTCATAGGCTTCCTTGGAAAACGGCAGCGCCTTCGAGGCGGCGAATGCGCCGAACATCGATGAGGAGATCACGCTGCCGTTCTTGACCGCCAGCGTATCCATGTCGAAGGCGATGGTCTTGCGGGCGGCGAAATCGGTGGCATCGACCACGGTTTCGGGATTGCCGATGCCATCGCCCGGCTTTTCCTTCTCCCCAACGGCGAAGGAGCGATGGGTGGAGGCGATCAGCAGCGTCTTGTCCGGCGTCACAAGACCGCGCATCACCGAGCGGCCGGCCTCCATCAGCTCCGCCGCGATCACGACATCGACATCGCCGGGCGTCGGCATCAGCGACAGGATCGGCATCGCGCCCTCGCGCGGCTTGATCAGTTCCAGATAGTAAATCGTGGCACCCGTGCGCTGGGCAACGCCCGGCACGGAGGTGGTCTGGGCCACCCAACCCTGGCTTTCGGCCAGATGCACGATCCAGTCGGCGAGAACGCCGCCGCCTTGCCCGCCCATGGCGAGGATCGCGATCGAGAACGGCTTGTCGGCGGAAAGCGCCGCGATGTCGGTCATCATCATGGGTCTACTCGGCAAAAACGATGCGGCGGGACTGGCGGCGGTTCTGCAGCCAGCCGATCACGGCGGCGCGGACGCGGTGGACGA
>NZ_DEPM01000209.1:5295-53188 GCF_002358775.1 Martelella sp. UBA3392 | reverse complement strand
CGTGAACAGCTCGGCAGACGCCAACAGCGGGATCATCGCCGCCTATGCGGGAACAAATCTGGACGGCGTGAATGTGCGCGGCGGCGTAAGCTATACCTTCAGCGACGTGAATACCTCCCGCAGCATAGCACTTCCGGCGCTTGCCACCAGCGCGGATGGTCAATTCAATGCCGGGCTCACCCAGGTCTTCGGCGAGATCGGTTATGGCATGGAATTCCAGGAAATGGCGATTGAGCCGTTCGCGGGTCTTGCCTGGGCGCACCTCAACACCGACGGCTTCACCGAAACCAGCGCGGCGGCCGGGCTGACAGGCGAGAGCCAAAGCTCCGATGTCGGCTACGGCACCCTTGGCATCCGGATCGCGAAAGACTTTGCGATGCAGGGAGGCAGCGTGCTCACGCCCCGCGCAGCGCTTGCATGGCAATATGCGTTTGGCGATCTGAGCCCTGGCACGACCTTGAGCTTTGCCGCACTCGGCGGCTCGGCGTTTACCGCAAGCGGCGTCCCTCTGTCCGAAAATTCGGCGCTGCTCGACATCGGCCTCGATCTCCAGATCGGCAGCTCGATGACGGCTGGTATTTCCTATGTTGGCCAGTTCGCCAGCGAAACGCGGCAGAATGACGTGCGGGGCACGCTGAGCTGGCGCTTCTGAATTCGGATGCCATCTCTCCGGGCCTATAGAGCCCTTCGGGCTTAAATGGAAACAGTTCTGTTTGTCGAAACCGGTCATTCCACGCGAAGAAGCCCGCGCGGCATAGCCATAGCTATGGCGAAGGGCTTCGACAAAGTGGAGGGCCGGTTTCGGCAAACCCGAAGGGCGGCATGAATTTGTGCCATTACCGGCGGTCTTCGGCTTGGACATAGCGACGGCTATGCCCTGCGCCAAAGCCCTTGGTCCTGGCGCAAATTCCTTGCCGCAGAACGCTTCCATTTAAGCCCGAAGGGCTCTAGGCCCAATTTGTTCTCAAGCGCCTGATCGTCTTTGAGCGATCAGGCGCTGTTTCCGGCGCTCTGCAAAACACTATCTGTACGTCGTGTTGAACAGGTCATGCCGTCCTGGTCCGTTTGGCGATGAGAGCGGCGGTCGCTGCCTTCCGGTGTTCAAGTTCTTTTGCAAGGCGGGCTTCACGAAGCCGCCGGGTCTTTTCCTCGCGGGCAAGAGCGAGGAAATCCAGTTCCTCGACGACCGCATTGCGCGCGAAGAATTGCGATTGGGCATTGGCAAAGGCAATCTCGGCCTTCTGGCGAGATTTGCTGTGTGTCTGTGACATGATCTTTTCCGAATTGGACGCCGCACGGTAGCGCGGCAACAAAAAAAGGCCAGGCGGTTAGCCTGACCTTGTTGGTATCGTGCTCTCGACAGTGCCAGTACATCCGTGGTCACTGGAGAATGGATACCGGGATATTTCAGGCAGCCTGCAGGTTGCAGGCCGACATCTTGCCCGACTTGCTGTCGCGCTCGAGGTCGTAGCCGATCTTCTGGCCTTCCACGAGCTCGCGCATTCCGGAGCGCTCTACGGCGGAGATGTGAACAAACGCATCGGCGCCGCCATTGTCAGGCTGAATGAAGCCGAAGCCCTTCGTCGAATTGAACCATTTAACTGTGCCAGTGGTCATGATGAACCCTTTCATAGCAATAGAAGACCACAACGCCGAAAGCGCTGCGGATGGTGATAGCGATTTTTGGAAGAAAAGGTTCGTTCAAGTAGCGGTGTCAAACGCACAATAACTAAAGCTTAACAAGCAAATATCGACCATCGATATATGGGGTCTTTTCATCCGGTTGTCAACTTTTAGTTTTCCGCCTTCGATTTCTTCGGCATCTGGTTGTGACTCCGGTTGCCCCTCTTTGCGGCGGAGAAAACAGGGCTGGGCCTTGGCATCACGCGCTCAGGCGCGCCTGACGGAATGAAACCAGTCGGCCCGTTCGTTCATCCCACAGCACAAACCTGACACAACGCAGGCTCTCCATGAGCGTGATCCGGCCCGTGTCGCGCAATTCCGGGTAATCGCGCAGCACTTCCGGCAGGCGATAGAACGGCACCTTCGCCGCAAGGTGATGGACGTGGTGGATACCGATATTGCCGGTGATCCAGCGCAACGGACGCGGGAGGTCGTAATGCGAGCTGCCATTGAGCGCCGCATTCTGGAAATCCCAGTTGCGGCCCTTAGACCAGTGGGTTTCCTCGAACTGATGCTGGATATAGAACAGCCACACCCCGGCCGTCGCCGCCATCAGGGTGATCGGCAGCTGTACCGTCAAAAAAGCAAGCGGCCCCATGAGCCACATCAGCAGGGCAACGGGAATGGCGGCCCCGACGGTGGTGACGATGGTCGAGGTCCAAGGCTCCAGACCCGCCCGCATCAGGCCGAGCGGCAACCGGTACTGGCAGATGAACAGCCAGGCGGGACCGAACCCGAACATCACGACCGGATGGCGATAAAGACGATAGCGCAGCCGCCCCCAGAAAGATCGGGCATGATATTCCCTGACGGTCAGCGTATCGACATCGCCGATGCCGCGCTTGTCGAGATTGCCGGTCGTGGCGTGATGAACCGCGTGGGTCCGGCGCCAGTAATCGTATGGCGTCAGGGTGAAAACGCCGATGACGCGACCGGTCCAGTCGTTGGCGCGGCGGCGGGCGAAGAGCGCGCCATGCCCGCAATCATGCTGCAGGACAAACAGGCGTACAAGGAAACCGGCCGCGGGGACCGTCAGCAACAGCGCCCACCAGTGGCCGTTGAGGACAGCCAGTGCCAGCAGTCCCCACAAGCAGACGAAGGGCAACGCCGTGACCACGATCTCGATCGTGCTGCGGAGCGGACTGGCCTGCCGGTAAGGCGCAAGCGCTGCGATCCAGGAACGGTGGTTCCGTTCGATTTCGGCCTTTGCGGTATTGCGGTCCATGGCTTCTCCTGGCGCCGGTCCAAGCTTGACCGGGACGCGCGAAATCTGTCTCGAAAGGTTCGCCGCCGCGACCTGCATACGGTCGCTCAAAGCAAGAAAGGCCGAGCGCATTGCCCGGCCGATCCATCCGTCTCGACATTCCGTGCCAGTACATCCGTGGTCACGGAACAGAGACAAACTTTAAGCAGCGCGCAGGTTTTCCGCGGCGCTCTTGCCGGACCTGTCATCGGTCACGACATCGAAGGACAGCTTCTGGCCTTCGGCAATGGCGCTCATTCCGGAGCGTTCGACGGCGGAAATATGGACGAATACATCCGATCCGCCGCCTTCGACCTCAATGAAGCCAAAACCCTTGGTGCTGTTGAAAAACTTCACTGTACCAGTGCTCATGACGATTTCCTTTCAATCAATCAGAGAGAATGCCCGGCTGGCCATGATGGCCGCAGCCGGACGATAAAGTCGATGTTGATGGGAAAATCACCAAAGCGCGAGGCGCAAAACAAAGTTCGTCAAACAAGATCGATGAAATCCATATGGGCTTGTTTCTTGTTTAAATCAAGGCGAAAATTTAGTTTTATAAAAGAAATATCGAAAATAAAGAAACGTAATTATTATGAAAATGTCACTATTATGCCCTGTTATTTAATCTCGTTCATAGATATATATAGCTTTACGGTTCGCTAAAACCGACCTCTTTAAAAATCGTCTCGAGAAATGCGCTTTAGGATTTCGCCCGGATTGTGAAGCGATGCCCGCTCATGCGCGTAACCGGGAGCGTCTTTGCCGGGCCAGCGGCGCATCCGCCAGCGCATTGGGCTGAACGACCTCAGGGACTGAAATCCCGGCGAAGCCTCGGAAGAATTTTCTCGCCGTGCGCAATTCCCGGATTTACCAGCGGCAAGCAACAGGCGCCACCGCAACAAAGCGCGCCGGACAAGCGGAGTTACCAGATGGCCAAAGGTCAAAAGCGAAGCAATCGCGAAATCAGAAAGCCCAAGAAGGAAAAAGCCGCGGCGGTTGTCGACGCGCCGTTTGCCGGTTCGCTGGTCAGAAACGCCGGCAACAGCAATGTGACGCGTGGCAAGCCGAAAGGCTAATCCCGTCAGATCGAAACGCGCTCCAGGCGGCCGCAGCCCCGACCCGAACGATCGTCTACCAGGCTTCTTTTGCTGATGACGGGGTCCGGTCTGCTCGCCTGTTTTCAAACAGTGGCATTTCGCGCCACCTTCTCAAGGATGTATTCGGCCATGGCACTTGCTTTTCCCAATCAAAGCCGCAGCTACGACGAAAACGGCAGACGCGTCCGCTTCACCGGGCATGACGGCATGTTCGAGGTCATGTTCTTCGTCAGGGCCGATGCGCTGAGCAATCCGGCCGAAGGCGAAGCGAGCTATCTCGCTGCATTCGACGCAGCGCGCGAGACGATCTACGACAAGGCTCGCAAGATTTACCTGAAGGGTCGCAAGGCGGTCTATGTTCTCTCGGCGGCCGACTTCGCCTGATCCGCCAGACGCCCTGCCGCCGGAACTCCGCGTCAGGGGCGCATAAGCAATCCGACACTGCGCCACGGATGGATCGAGCACCCCCCAACGGACCGCTAGCCGCACTGTCAGAATAGCGCGACCTACCCTCTATCCGTCACCCGACACCGTCCCATCGACGATCAAGGCGTCGGTTGACGATGGGCTTCTCCATCCTGCCCGGTGGATGATTGTGGCCGCAGAAACCTTTACGGCAGGTCCATCCAAAGGGGTAACGCCATGTAGCCCTCGGTTGCTCAGGCGAAACGCATGGAATTATCGTTTCCATTGCGCCTCGCCGCCATGCTGTATAGGTTTCGCAATACTGAATTCAGGCGAGCCCAGCGGAACACTTCGGCCCCCGATATATCGAAGGCCGATCAGAACGCGCATGAGATGGGATCAAAGCATGACCGACCCCTATGAAACCCTCGGCGTTGCTCGCACCGCGACCGACAAGGAGATCAAGGACGCGTTCAAGAAGCTTGCGCGCAAATATCATCCTGATCTGCATCCGGATGACAAGACGGCCGAGGAGAGGTTCAAGGCCATCTCGGCGGCAAACGACCTGCTCAAGGACAAGGAGAAGCGTCGGCGGTTCGACGCGGGCGAGATCGACGCCAGCGGAGCGGAGAAACCCCAACAGCGGTACTACCGTGATTTCGCCGACGGACCGGGCCACCCCTCCCACGCAGCGCAGGATGGCTTTGCCGGTAATGAGGATCTTGAGGATTTTCTGGCCCGCGCTTTCGGCGCCGGGGCGGGAACGAGACAGTCACAGGGCTCATTTCGGGCGCGGGGGCAGGATGTGAGTTACGTGCTGCCGGTCAGCTTCATGGACGCGGCCAACGGCGCCGTTCGCACCATCACATTGCCCGAGGGCAAGACACTGAACGTGACCATCCCCGAGGGCGCCGACGACCGGCAGATGTTGCGGCTGAAAGGCCAGGGCATGCCCGGCTTCGGCGGCGGGCCGGCCGGTGACGCCTTTATCGAACTGCATGTCGAGCCGCACGCGTTTTTCCGCCGCAAGGACAACAATATCCATGTGGAGGTCCCCGTCACACTGAAAGAAGCCGTATTGGGGGCGCGGATCACCGTGCCGACGATCAGCGGATCGGTCGCCGTAACGATTCCGCGAGGTGCGAATACCGGCCAGACATTGCGACTGCGCGACAAGGGAGTTCTCGACCGCAAGACCGGCAAGCACGGGCACCAGATGATCACTCTGAAGGTCGTCTTGCCCGCTGGCGATGAACCGGAATTGGCCGCGTTTCTAGAGACCTGGCAGCCGAAGTCTCGGGACGAACCGCGCAAGGAGATGTTGAAATGATGCGCGTTGACGAAATTGTCGAGCAGATAGAGGCCCTGCAGCGAAGCGATCTCGACGCCTGGATCAGCGAGGCGCTGATCTCACCACAGGAAGACGCCGGAACTCTGTTCTTTTCGGAGATGGAATGCGCGCGCATCCGCCTGATCTGCACCCTGCATTATGAACTGGAGATCGACGCGGAAACTGTGCCAGTCGTGCTGTCTCTGGTCGATCAGCTCCACCAGACCCGCCAGCGCCTGCTGAAACTGACGGCCGCCGTGGCAGCACAGGACAAGGCCGTGCAGGCCGCAATTCTCGCTGCAATCGATCTGGGCGATGGGATTGACGAGAAGTCATAGGGTGTTGTCGCGGGGGCTTTGTCACATAAGCCGGCTTGCAGTTGCCTCCTGCGGTTCAATGTGAGCCTGCGTGACGTTGAGGAAATGTTGCGCGAGCGTGGGATCGACGCGTGATATAAGACGGCTCGCCGCTGGATCGCCAGGTTCGAACCCGGATCGCCCGCAACTTGCGACAAGGACAGGCGCCCCGGCGATGTTTGGGAATCTCGTCGAGGTTGTTTTGATATGCGCTGGAGAGAGGTTCGGGCTCTGGCGCGCAGTCGATCAGCATGGCACCGTTCTTGAAGAAATATTGCAGAAGCGCCGCGACAAGAGGCGGCAAAGCGGGGCTGGCACTGCTGGCAATGATGTAGCCCGCTTTGATGCGGCGGCAGATCTGCACATGCACCGTCCATAGCGATCGGAAACCGAAAAATCGGGCACTTGACTACCCGGAAAAATCCCTGAGATATCGGGCTGGCGACGTGCCGAGCGCCTTTCTGAACATGGTGATGAAAGCGGACACGGATTCGTAGCCGAGGTCGCCCGAGATCTGTTGCACCGTCGCGCCGGCAGCGAGGCTGCGGATGGCGACGATCAGTTGCAGTTGCTGTCGCCAGCGACCGAATGTCAGGCCAGTCTCCCGTTGGACGAGCCGCGCGAGCGAATTCTCGCTCATCGCCACGCGCGCCGCCCATTCGGCAATCGTGCTGCGATCTCCCGGATCGTCAGCCAGCGCCGACGCGATCCGGTTGAGTCGGGGTTCCTCCGTCAGCGGCAGATGCAGGCGTTCGACCGGCATTCGCGACAGGGCCGACAGAAGCAGCTTCGTCAAGGTCTCAGCCTCGGCAGTCGCAACCTCCGTATGATCCGCCATCTCGATGATCAGTTCCCTGACCAGCGGCGAGAGCGAGAGGGTACAGCACCGGTCCGGAAGGTCCGCGGCGCCCGGTTCGACGAACAGAAAGAACAGGCGGGCATTGGCCGTGGCGACATTGCTGTGGGGCATTCCGCCGGGGACCCAGATGCCGCAGCGCGGCGGCACCATCCACATCCCGCCCGGAACCCGGCAGGTGACGCCGCCTTTAAGCGCCATAACCAGTTGCCCCTTGCGATGATGATGCTGCGGAGCTTCCCGCTCGTTCTCTGACACATCGATCCTGACGGCGGTCGCGCGCGCGGTCGACCTGTCGAGATCATCATCGCTGCGCGCCCAGGCGAGCGACATCGGAATTTGGGTGAATTTAGTCATCATCTTGTTGAATGCCTAAATTCATCAGGAAAATTTGTCGATAGCCTTTCCGAGAAGACATGATTTTCGGAGATGAGAAATGGCTTATCGTCATGACACAGAAACACACTCACCCGTTAGCGACGTTGCTCGTCCGATATCGATCCGACGGCTCCGGGAGGGCTTTTCGGCCTTGACCAGGCGGATGGCCACCGGTGTCAGTGGAGTATGCGCGTTGTTCGCGCGCGTCCGGCCGAATGGGCCAAGCGTTCAATGTGCGGATCCCGAGGACGCCTATCTGCAGGCCTGCCTTGCCGCTACACCCTTCTGCTATGTTTCCCCCGCCCTTTACGGCCTCGGTCGCGATGCAGACAGACGCTGCGAGGCGGGTCCGGCA
Source organism: Martelella sp. UBA3392 (assembly GCF_002358775.1). Lineage (NCBI taxonomy): Bacteria > Pseudomonadati > Pseudomonadota > Alphaproteobacteria > Hyphomicrobiales > Aurantimonadaceae > Martelella > Martelella sp. UBA3392. Next base: position 45,482 of record NZ_DEPM01000209.1, on the reverse strand, counting down.
ACAGAGCCGGGCGATGACGCATGAGCGCCCGGCCCGTGGCCACGAGCGCCAATGTGATCTTCTCCCTCAAGACATTCCTGGCAGCCATGCTGGCCTATTTCATTGCCATCCGGTTTGTTTTTTTCACGGTCTTTCTGGGCGGCGGCAACGGTCTATATCGTCGCCCATCCACTCTCGGGCGCGAACCTTTCGAAGTCCGTCTACCGGCTCGTCGACACCACGATCGGCGGGGTCGCGACGATGGTCATGGTTCCCAACCGCGCTCGAGATTCAGATCAATCACAGTGACGACAATCTCATGGTCGCCGTCGGCGCGGTCGATACGGACGCCTCTTCGCAGGTCGCCAGCTATCTGATTGATGACGATGTCTCGGGTGCGCTCTATCCGAGCGCGAATGTCGAAATGCTGCTCCGAAAATCGCCTAAGGGCCGAGTCCTTACATATCGGCGCAAGCACTCGCCATATGTCAGCGTTTTCGCCGCCCCAGCCACCAATACCGCGGGAAGCATCTTGAAAACCTGCCAATTGGCAGTATATTGACTGACATATGGAGGTTGCTATGACCGTAGCATATGAAGTGCGCGACAATGGAATACCACAATCACCCGTTAATTTGGGTGATACAAACGCGCGAGAGAGACTGACCCCCGTCGCCGTCTCCGGTGTTGTCCGGCTGGCCGAGATTTGGCGGCTGACCAGTGTGGAAATTTGCGCTTTGTTGGGCGATGTCTCCGAACGAACTTGGTTCAGGATGAAAAAGGGGGAATGGAGCGGTAGCCTTTCCCAAGATGCACTGACCCGAGTGAGCGCGCTTATCGGAATATTCAAGGGCCTGCACCTGCTCTTCTCGGACCAACTGGCCGACGAGTGGGTGAAGCTGCCGAACAAGGGGCCGCTTTTTGACGGCCGTCGGCCGATTGATGTGATGATTGAGGGCGGCATTCCAAAACTGCTGCTCGTGCGGCGCCATATTGATGCTTTGCGAGGCGGATTGTGATTGAGCCTCCTCGCGCGGATATTGCCCAGCGAGACACGGTTCGACTTATCTCCAGTGCAAGGCTCAAGGAGCCGGTACTGCTTCCGCTCGCTCACAATCATGGGATCCTGGGAGATTTGGCGGAACTGGAGGGTGCAACGAGCGGCCGCCTCCAAGCCCAAGAAGGCGGTCTACTGGACCTCGATCCGAAGGAACTCGTCTTTGGCCGCGCTGGCCACACCTTCATAAATGCAGCTTTCACCTATACGCGCCCGGGTGGAAATCGCTTCAATGACGAGGAACGCGGCGCATGGTATTGCGCTTTCGAGGTCGAAACCGCCTTGACTGAGGTATCTTTTCATATCTCGAGAGAGCTCGAGGCGATCGCCCGGCTTGAGAATGTGACCGATTACGCGGAGCTGATCGCGGATTTCATTGGCGTATTTCACGATCTGCGCGACGCCCAGTTCACGGAAGCCCCATCTTTGAGCGCTGACCCTGCAATTGCCTACCCGGCAGGCCAGACGCTTTCCAGATGGCTGCGAAAGGAAAAGGACAGCCCGGGGCTCATTTACCCTTCTGTCAGATCGAAGGGCGGCACATGCATCGTTGCCTTCCATCCGTCGCTTGTTCAAAACTTGCGACAAGGTTCCATCTGGCGGCTGGAGTGGCAGGGTTCGTCGGAACCGGAAGTTTCGAAACTTTAGTCTGCGGGGCCCCGTCTCTTGCCGCTTGGGCATAAAGGCCGCGCCAATCCCGGCTGACAACTTCGCTGATGTCGTAGCGATCATCACTGAATTGGCGTCAGTGTCGATTGATATTTGAAACCGGAAGCCGCGCCGAGACGCTCGGCGAAGATGACCGGCCGTCAAAGCGCCCCGGCCGCCCAGAGCAGGCCGCGGGTCAGGATCAGGCGCACATCGGGGATTTCAAGTTCGTCGGCGGTGTGCCCGAGGGAGGAATAGAACACCCGGCCTTGGCCGTGCGTGGTGGTGAACACCACCGGCATGACGACGTTCCTGCGCCAGGGATGGAATTCGCCGGAAAAGGTCGTGGTCGCGAGCACCTCCACGGCCGGATCGTAATTCAGATAATACTGCTCCGATGTATGCTCGAAGGGTTCGATCCCCTCCATGATCGGATGATCGGGACGAGTGACGTCGACGTGATAGGTGATGATGTTCCCCGGATGGGAAACCCAGTAGCAGCTCGCGGCATAGCGGAAGGGCACGCTTGCGCGAAAACTGGTCGCAAGCCCCATGTGGTATCCCGCAAGGCCCGTGCCCGCCTGCACCGCGGCAATCAGCCTCGCCATCTTTTCCGGTTCGAGGACGCCATCCGTGATGACCGGCACCACGAGGGCATTGGAGCCGACGTCATCGGCGCCGAGCGCGTCGTAATCATCGGTCACCTGAACCGCAAAGCCATGCTCCTCCAGGATCTGGCGGACGACCTCGGCGCCTTCCCTCGGCGTATGCAGTTCCATTCCGCCGTAAACCACAAGCGCCTTCCGCTTCGTCATGGCGATCTTCTCCTCAATTCCTGTTCATAGTCCGAGGCCCACGGCCTGTGTGCGATGGACGCCCTTCGGGACATAGTGGAAGGCATCCTCGCGCTTCAAAAGCTTTGCCGCCAGATGGATGACCGAAAGCCACATTTCCGTGCCTTGCAGGCCGGGTTCCTGGCCATCGGCAAAGGCGAAGCCCTCCCCCTTCCGCCAGCGCGATGGCGCACGGGCGATGATGGCGCGGGCGACAGCCTCGACCTCGGCCCGGCGATGATCCGTAAGGTCGAGACAGATCAGCAGCGGGTGGATGGTATCGAGCAGATTGCAGGCGGTATAGGTCGAACCGCAAAAACCATCATGGTTGCGGTAGTTGGCGAGCACGGAATTGATCGCGGCCTCGGGGTGGGGCACAGGCAGGCCGAACTGCGCATACGTGCCTCTTGTCAGCCGATAGAAGCCATTGACCGGCTGCAGCAGGCCTTCCGAGGCCGTCGGCGAACCCCAGAGGCCGGTGCTCCTGTCGACATGGAGCGAGAGCCAGCCGAACAGCGTTTCGCGCGCCCGCCCCGTCGAAAAGTAGCGCGCGTTGAAATAAAGGGCGGTTCCGATCGCATCAACGCAGGCTCCGGCCGCCCAGGCATTGGTCCGCCAGGGAAGGCTTTCCAGCCAGGCGCAGAGATCGGGAGCATCGAGCTCCACGGCGGCAATCCTGTGATCCGGCCGGCTGCCGAGCACTTCCAGCGCATAGCCGACTGCAAGGGTGTTGTAGAGCGCCAATCCGTCCTCGCGCAAGGGAAGGTCCGGCCGCGGCGGACGGCTGGGGTCGGGGAAAAGACCCGTTTCGGGATCCTGTATCGCCTTCAGCATCATTATTGCGGCTGGAATGTCGAGCCCTTCGGGACGTTCATCGAGGCCCGCCGCGATTTCGATCGCATCGCAGAGGTGTCGGATACTCGATCGCTCCTGGCCGTCGGCCTCGCGTGAGACATAGACCCCGTCGCGCAGGTTCCTCTGGAGGATCGTGCGCCATTCTGTCCCGATGCTCGCGCCAACGGATCGGAGCGCCGCTTCGATGTCGGTATTCGATTTCTCACCGCGCCGGCGGATCGGCTTTGCCGGCACGCCCCCGGCAATCGTGAAGGGCGGGACGTCGCGGGTGACCGTGGCGCCAGCGGCGATGACAGCGCCGTGGCCGATCCGGACGCCATCGAGCACCACCGCATTGGCACCGATCCACACGTCGTCCTCGATGACAATCCCCCGGCTTTCATGCGGTTGTCGCGCGATCGGGACATCGGGGTCCTCATAACCATGGTTGAAGCCCATGATCTGGGCATGCGAGGCGATGCGTACGTGATCGCCGCAGGTCACCTTTCCGGCAATGCAGGCATAGGCATTGACAGTGCAATTGGCACCGAGGGTGACATCGCCCCGGACGATGGCATAGCCGGCGATATAGGACTGAGCGCCCAGGACAAGCCTGTCGGTGAACACCGCCGCCTTTTCCGCGATATAGGCGGTATCGTCGATTGCTGCGCCCGCCGTTGCCGACAGACGGGCGCAGCGCGCCCGGTGGGCGGGGGCTTCGATATCGTCCGGCGTGCGTTCCCAGGTGAGGAATTGCAGCCGAGCTTCGCGGGCTGCCATGTCGAGGCTATCCTCGAGTTTCGAAGTCATGCCGACCGCTCCAGCAGCTCGGGTTGGATTGCATGCTCCAGCGGGCGGCCGGACACGAACCGCTCGATGTCGCTCACCGCCATCTCGCCCAGCCGCAGCCGCTCCAGTCCGCCGGCACCGGCAACGTGCGGGGTCAGAAACACATTCGGCAGGGTATAGAGAGGTGATCCCGCCTCGAGCACTTCGGGCGCCGTAACATCGAGGATGGCACTGATCCGGCCGCTTTGCAGTTCGCCGATCATTGCCTCATGATCCACCAGCATGCCACGCGCCGTATTGATGAAGGTGGCGCCATCCCGCATCCTGGAAAACTCGGCGGCGCCGATCATGTGACGGGTCGCGGGCAAGGCCGGCGCGTGGAGCGAGATTGTGTCCGATTTCCGAAGCAGGGTATCGAGATCGACAAGCCGCGCCTTCGCCGCCACCGGGTCCTCGGCCGTCACATAGGGATCATGCAGCAGGACATCCACATCAAGCATTTCAAGCAACTTGGCCACCCTGCGGCCGATGTGCGAGGCGCCGATCAGGCCGACGGTGCGGCGATAGTTGCCGATCGGCTCGCTCATCAGCGCCCAGGTCGCCGTCCTGCCGCGGTCGCGGCGGTATATATCACTGAGTTCGAATACCCGCTTGTTGGCGAAAATGATCGCGGCGAACGTGTATTCGGCCACCGGTACGGCGTTGGCCGCCGCTGCATGGGTGACGGCGATGCCGGCGGCATAGACCGCCTCGCCGATCGTGTATTTCACCGTTCCCGCCGCATGGGCGATCAGGCGCAATCGCGGGGCAAGCCGCAGGACCTCCTCCCCGACAAAGGGGGAACCCCAACCGGTGACCAGGATATCGGTCTCGGCCAGAAGGTCGCGCGCCTGCACGGTCGAGAAATCCTCCATCGGGGTCCTGGACAGGATGTCGCAGTGCCGGGCGAGCCGGTCGAAAAGCCGCTCGTCAAAGACGTGCTGTGTCTTGTCCGTGGCCATGGCGAAGCTTACGCGTGGGCGCATCAGTACCTCTCCGCGATATCTATGGCGCTGACCGTGACACCTTCCCGCCTGAACAGCGCCTCCAGTTCACCGAGATCCGGCATCGTAGGCGCCTCGCCTGGATCGACACCGTTCACCGTTGCCGAAACGGCGGTCGCCAGCACGGTCGTGCCGGCCGGCACGCCACCGGTCAACTGCGGCACGATGGTCTTGGCGACGATCAGATTGGTGTTCGGCAATGCTCTTTGGGCCCGACCCTGCCGCTTTCCCTCCGGAGAGATGTCGACGATCTGGCTGAGATCGGTCTCCGACTGCGCGCGCGCCACACCGTCCGCCTCTTCGCATTGGTCCGCGTCGAGGTCGGCGCGTCCGATTGCGAAGCCGCCTTCGGTGGCGTGCAGCGCACGCGGGGTTTCGATCCGGTGCACCCGCACATGCCAATCGCCGGCCGGGACGAGCCAGGTCTCCACCGTCACGTCGTCCCAGGGCTTCCAGCGGGCAAAGAGCGTGTTCCCCGCGATTTGCGCCACTTCGTTATCCTCGCGGACGCGGTAGTGGCGCATGTCGTCGGAAAGCGCCAGCATGCCGTCGAAGGCGCCGCGCTCATAGCCGCGCTCGTCAACCTCGACCGAAAAGCCGTAGCGCGAGGAGTAGACGAATTTCGCATATTTCTCGGCGCCATGCCGCATCTGGTGGTTCTGCTGGCCGCTTGAAAGCGCGACGACATTGCCCTTCTGATGCTGCATCACCATGCCGGGGTGTTTCATCGCAACAGGATCACTGCCGAAATCCGTGCCGGCCTCTTCCGCCCGCCAAAACGGATGATCCGCGCCGAGCGCGAGCGGCAGAAAGGCCTTCAAGGCCCAGTAGGGTGAACCCGCCGAATTGTAGCTCTCGCTCATGAACAGATTGGGATAGCCGTAGCCGATCGACAGCACGCCGTCGCGGTCGGCAATCGGGTGGCGCGACCACCAGCGCAGATGTCGCATGAAATGGCCCTTGATCTCGCCCCAGGGCAGCGCCTCGACATCGGCAAAGGCCAGCGCGCCCCAGAAGCCGCCGCAGGCAAAGCGATAGGTGAGGCTGCGGCCGAAGGCGAGCGTGCCGCCGTCATCATCGAACCAGTGGCGGATGTCCTTGGCAAACAGCGCCGCGCGCTCCCGATAGGCGTCCGCCCGCGCATCGCCGGGTTCGGCAAGCTTCGCGTAGATCAAACCGTAGAAATGCATGGCGAAGGGGATGTAGTGGTCGATGCGGCGGACATTGCCGTCGCGATACCAGCCGTCGCCCAGATAGAAACCGTCGAGCTCCTCCAGATATTGCTCCGTCAGCGTCCGGTCGAAATCGACGCCGACCCGCGTCAGCCCCATGTCGACGAGAATGCGGAAGAACTTCCAGTTGTTGTTGGCATAGGCATAGCGGCGCAGGCTCTTCAGATAGGTGGCGATATTGTCTTTTGCCCTTCCCGGCAGCGGGTCCCAGACCTTGTCCGGCACCATGCGCAGCGTGAAGCCGATTGCGGCCATTTCGACCATGCGCTGGTCCGTACGCTCGACCGTGCCCCAGAATTCCGGGTGGTCGGGATCCATGCCGTTGGCAATGCCATCGCGGAAATAATCCCAATAGTCGAATGAACCGCCGCCGGCCGCATAGGGCGTCAGCCCCCAGAGTGGACGGGCGAATCCTTCGACATCGGCAGCGATGCGGTCGAAATGGGCGGCATTGCCGCTCAGCCGGACACGGGCGCGGCCTTCGGAGAAAAAAGGCAGGAGCGGATTGAAGAGAGCGTGCAGCGCCCGCTCGATATCGCCTCTCGATTTGAGAGGATTGCCGTAGAGCGGATTTGCAGTGGTGGGATCGTAGGTCATCTAGGCATAGGTTCCTGTAGCCGGGCTGTCCGAAAAGGCGCCCTTGAGTTCAATCGTTTCGGCAAAGTGGCAGGCGGCCTCGCTCGGCCCGCCATTGATCGGCCTCAGTACCGGCTTGTCCTTCCGGCAGCGGTCCTCGGCGAATTTGCAGCGCGTGTGGAAGGGACACCCCTCCAGGCGGTCGCCGAGGTAGGGGATCTCACCCTTGACGGTGTCGTGGCGTTTTCCACGCCGGGTCGGGTCTGCGATCGGCAGCGCGTCGAGCAGCACTTCCGTGTAGGGATGGCGCGGCCGCTCGAACAAGGCCTCCGTCGGCGCGCTCTCGACCACATGGCCGAGATACATCACCACCACCCGGTCCGCGAGGTAGTTCACCACGCCGAGATCATGGCTGATGAAGATGTAGGTCAGGCCGAAATCGGCCTTCAGGTCCTCCAGAAGGTTGAGGATCTGCGCCTGGATCGAGACGTCCAGCGCGGAGACTGCCTCGTCGGCGATCACCAGTTTCGGCTCGAGCACCAGCGCGCGGGCAATGCCGATCCGCTGACGCTGGCCGCCGGAAAAGGCATGCGGGAAGCGCTGCAGCGCATCCCTTGGAAGGCCGACCTTTTCAAGCGTCGAGACCACCCGGTGTTCCAGTTCCGCGCCGCGGGCGGCCTTGTGGATGCGCAGCGGCTCGGCCACGAGGTCGAAGACCCGCATATACGGATTGAGCGAGGACATCGGATCCTGGAAGATCATCCGGATATCACGCCGCCACGGTTTCAATTGCCGCTTGGAAAGCCTGGACAATTCGACCGCGTTGCCGTCCTGCGGATGGTAGGTCACCCGGCCGTGCGACGGATCGACGGCGCGCACGATGCAGCGGCCGAGCGTGGTCTTGCCGCATCCGCTCTCGCCGACGATGGCGAGCGTCTCGCCCTTGCCCACCGTCAGCGACACGTCGGAGAGCGCGGCGAGCGAGATCGTGTCCCCGAAAAGGCCCGACTTGAGGGTGAAGACCTTGGAGAGGTTTTCGACTTCGAGAAGCGCGGTCATACGTGTCCTCCCTGGTGGGCCGCTTCTGCAGTCTTCTGTCTCAGACCGGAAACTGCGGGGGCGTCATCATGCGTCAGCAGATGGCAGCGCGCCCAATGCGCCTCGCCGGTCGTCGTGCGCTCGGGATAGTCCCCGGCGCAGGGGGCGAAGGCATGGGGACAACGCGAGGTGAAGGCGCAGCCTTTCGGGCGGTTGCGCGGCGATGGCACATTGCCTTCGATCGGCGCCAGCCGTTCGCGCTCCGCACGGCGGACCATGCGCGGAATCGAGCGCATCAGCGCCCGCGTATAGGGATGCTGCGGCGCCCGGAACACGTCGAAGACATTGCCCTGTTCGACAACATCGCCGAGATACATTACCGCGACCTCATCGGCGATCTCGGCGACGACGCCGAGATCATGGGTGATGAACAGCATCGCCATGCCGTATTCTTCCTGCAACGCCCTCAGCAGATCGAGAATCTGCGCCTGGGTCGTGACGTCGAGCGCCGTCGTCGGCTCATCCGCAATCAAGAGGTCGGGCTTGCAGGCAAGCGCCATGGCGATCATCGCGCGCTGGCGCAGGCCGCCGGAAAGCTGGAACGGATAGGCATCCGCCCGCTGGCGCGCGCCCGGAATGCCGACCTGTTCGAGGAGATCGACCGTGCGGACCCGTGCGGCCTTCTGGTCGATCCGCTCATGAATGATGATCATCTCGTCGATCTGGTCGCCGATCGTGTGCACCGGCGACAGCGAGCTCATCGGCTCCTGAAAGATCATCGAGATCCGGTTGCCGCGAATTGCCCGCATCGCCGGGCTGTCGGGCTTCAGCGACACGATATCGACCGGCGGTTCGCCCTCGGCCCGGAACAGGATGCGTCCGGTTCCGATCCGGGCGTTCCTGTCGAGAAGGCGCAGAATGGTGCGGGCGGTGACGGATTTGCCGCAGCCGCTTTCGCCGACCAGCGCCAGCGTCTTGCCGCGCGTGAGGGTGAAATCGACCTGGCGGACGGCTTCGATATCCGCCTCGTCGGGCGAGGAGAACACGATACTGACATTCTCCATCCTGAGCAGTTCTGCTTTATCGTCCATAGGGGTCTGCGGCATCACGAAGGCCGTCTCCTAGAAAGTTCATGGCAAGGATGGCAACGACGACGACCACGCCGGGCGACAACAGCCAGGGCGCGCCGGCGAGCGTGCGGATGTTCTGGGCATCCTGCAGCAGCGTGCCCCAGCTGACGATCGGCGCCTGCAGGCCGAGGCCGAGGAAGGAAAGCGCGGTTTCCGCGAGGATCATGCCCGGAATGGCCAGCGTGGTTGCCGCGATGATGTGGCTGGTGAAGGACGGCACCATGTGTTTGACGATCACCCGGTAGTCCGATGCCCCGTCAAGCTGCGCCGCGGTGACGAAATCCTCGGTGCGCAGCGCCAGGAACCGGCCGCGCACCACGCGGGCAAGTTCCGTCCAGCCCAGCATCGACAGGATGACTGTGATCGCGAAATAGGTCTGCAGCGGCCCCCAGTCGCGTGGGAAGGCGGCGGCAAGGCCGAGCCATAGCGGGATCGTCGGCAGCGAGCGGATGAACTCGATCGTCCGCTGCACGATACCGTCGAAAAAGCCGCCGTAATAGCCAGAAAAGCCGCCGATGATCACCCCGAAGAACAGGCTGAGGATCACGCCGACAAGGCCGATCGACAGAGAAACCCTGGTGCCATAGACCAGCCGGCTGAGCTGGTCGCGCCCGAGCCTGTCGGCGCCGATCACGTAGAAGGGCGCGCGCGGTTCCAGCGTGCCGAAGAGCTTGCGGTTCATCGGGATGAAACCCATCAGCTTATAGGGCTCCGACGGCACGAAGAAGCCGACCGGATGACGGACCTCAGGGTCGATCGTGAACACCCGGCGCAAGGCCTCGGGATCGATCTCGGTCTTGTAGCCGTTGACATAGGGGCCGAACTGAAAGCCGCCGTCAGCGTCGCGGGCGATGAAATGAAGGCCCTGCGGCGGGGCATAGGTGTAGCGCGGATTGTAGGCGCCTGGCGAGGTCGGCGCGACGAACTCGGCGAAGATCGCGACCAGGTAGAACGCGATCACGATCCACAGCGAGACGAAGGCGAGCTGGTGCTGCTTGAAGCGGCGCCAGGTCATTTTCAACTGCGTTTCCCGGCCCGTCAGGGTAGCTTTGGCGGATGTCTCGACCGCCGCCGGTTCGGACATGTCCGTGATGATGGTCATGTCAGCGTCCTCCATAGCGGATGCGGGGATCGATCCACGCCAGGATCAGATCGGAAATCAGCGTTCCGATGACGGTCAGCACACCGAGAAGCATGATGATGGCGCCGGCGAGATACATGTCCTGGGTGGTAAGCGAGCGCAAAAGCAGCGGACCGGCCGTCGGCAGGTTCATCACCACCGAAACCACGACCGAACTCGACACCAGGGTCGGCAACAGCCAGCCGATGGTCGAGACCAGCGGGTTGAGCGCCACGCGCACCGGGTATTTCAGGATCGCCCGCCATTCCGGCAGCCCCTTGGACCGGGCGGTCGTGACATAGGGCTTGGTCAGCTCGTCCAGCAGGTTGGCCCGCATCACGCGGATGAGTTGCGCGGTTCCGGCGGTCGAGAGAACCAGGACCGGCGCCCAGGCATGCGCCAGGAAATCGAGAATGCGTTCAAGGTTCCACGGCGTGCCCTGAAGATCGGGCGAATAGAGACCGCCGAGCGTTTCGCCGAAATAGATGTACCAGAGATACATCAACACCAGCGCGAACAGGAAGTTGGGAATGGCAAGCCCGATAAAACCACCGATGGTGGCAAGATAATCACCGAGCGAATATTTGCGCACCGCCGCATAAATGCCGATGGGCAGAGCGACGAGCCACATGACCAGCACGGCCAACCCCTCGACGAGCACCGAATTGCCGAGCCGTCCCCAGATCAGATCGGTGACCGGCGCGCTCCATTCGAAGCTGTTGCCGAAATCGCCGTGCAGCACGCCGCCGATCCATTTGAAATACTGGATGATGAAGGGATCACCGAGGCCATATTGCCGGCGCAGCGCCTCGATGGTCGCCGGATCGATCCGGTCGCCGGCGGCGCTCAGCTCCGCCATGTAGCTTGTCAGGTAGTCGCCTGGCGGAAGCTGGATGATCGCGAACGAAACGAACGAAACCGCCCAGATCGTCAACACCATCGCAATTAGCCGCCGAACAATGAAACCGAGCATGAAACGTGCCCTTTCTGCAGGTTCCGGGCGGTTCCTCCGCGGCACGCGGGCCGCGGAGGAAGAGACACCCGGGAGGAGGCGTTCGGGTGCTAGTCGAAGTACCACTGCTGCGGGTCGTAGGGCGCCGGCGTCGGAAACAGCCAGGCATGCTTCATCGGCTCGTAGACATTGCGCAAATTGTTCTTGGCGATGTAGTAGCCGTCCGGGGCCAGGCTGACACCGATGACCGGAAAGTTCTCCTTGGCGATGTCAAGGATCTGCCGCATCAGGGCTTTGCGCTCTTCAGGATCGGGAGAGGCCTTGAGCTGGCTATAGAGTTCCATCTGTTCCTTTGCCCATTCGACCGGTTCGGAGGCGATTTCCGGGTCAGTTCCGTTGAACCAGGACTGCCACTGGAAGGCCCAGGCGGATTCGGCATTGGCCGGGAAATAGTAGCGCGGCTCCTGAATGACATCGAGGCCGCCATCGCCCTGCCAGACCTGGGCGTCGAAATCGCCGCTCGGCCGCTTGTCGTAGAACAGCGTGCGGTCGATATTGTTGATCTCGAGATCGATGCCGACCTCGCGCAACTGCAGCGACATCAACTCCAGCATGTCGATCCATTCCGGGCGGAAAGCGGAGATCACATCGACGGTGATGACCGCCGGCTTGCCGTCGCTCATCAGCCGGATGCCCTGGCCATTCGTCTCCGTCAGGCCGGCCTTCTCGAGATGCGCGATCGCATCCTCGGGATCATACGCGGTATACTGCTTGGCCATCTCCTCGTCATAGAACTCGGATTCGGGACGCGGGGCGACCTGATAGGGCTCGCCCTGGCCGGTGAACACGGTGTCGATAATTTCCTGACGGTTGATCGCCTCCGACAGCCCGATGCGGAAATCCTTGCTGTTATAGAGGTCCGCCTTGACCGGGTCGGAATGGTTCAGGTTGAGCTGGAGCACCAGGGTCGAGGACTGCGATGGCACATTGGCGCCGAGCCGGTAATCGCCCTGTTGCTGGCCGTCATAGAACAGCGGCCGGTTCGCCACCGTGGTGATATGACGGTCGGTAAAGTCCATTTCGCCGTTGAGCGCCATCAGCGTCAATTCCTCGGCGCTTTCGCTGACCCGCATTTCGAGCCGGTCGATATATGGTAGCTGATTGCCGTCCGGATCGGTCTTCCAGTAATAGGGGTTGCGCTCGAACACCACGCGGCTGGCATTCGCCGTCCACGGCTCGTCAATCACCCAGGCATTCATGAACGGCAGGTCGGGGTTGCTCCACCGCTGGGTTTCCTGGCCGAAGGCGCATTTGTCCTCCATCATGAAGGCCCAGTTTTCATAGCCTTCGTCCTTGGCCAGTTGATCGGCGTTTTCGTTCTCCGCCGGATAGAACTGCCCGCAATAGGCCTTTTGCAGCGAGACCAGGGTGATTCCATTGACCCCGGCCAGCTCGTCGAGGAGCAGGCCGTTCGGCTCTTCGAAGATGTAGGTGAAGGTCGTGTCGTCAACGACCTCAAGCGTGACCGGGTTGCCGGGATCGGTCAGGAACAGGCCGCCGACGGGATAGTCGGGGTCCTGGATGAGTTCGCTCGCAAAGGCGATATCGGCACTGGTGAATGGCGTGCCGTCAGACCACTTCAGGCCATCGCGCAGGTGAAACGTATATTGCCGCGCGTCCTCGCTGACCTCCCAGCTCTCGGCGAGATTGGGAATGATCTCATCCCATTCGCGATTATAGCGCACCAGCCCGTCATAATTCAGCGTGCGCGAAATCCAGGCATTGTCGCCGCGCCCGCGCAGGCCGGAACGCCAGGTGCCGCCGTATTTGCCGATGCTATCGACCGGCTCCACCACCAGCGGATTGTCCGGCAGGCGCTCGTCCACCGGCGGCAGCGTGCCGTCTTCGACCAGCGGATCGAGCATCGGCGCCTGCTGCGCGGCGAGTGCTGCGCCTGAAAGCATCATTACAGCGGATGTCGCGAGCACGGAGTGCCTCACCGACCGCCGCACACGAATTGCATAAGCCATGTTCTTTTCTCCCTCGGGATCCCTCCCCGGACCCCGTCTCTTCTGGAACGGAGAAACCGTATTCGCAAAAACGCAAAATATCAACACTAATTCATTTATTTGCATTTTTTGCATAAACCACGACAACGGTTCATGACCACATTCTACAAGTTATTGTTATTCTGGTGATTTTCAGGATGCAGATGCAAATGGTGAAGATGCACACAGCGCTCGCTTGCCGCCATGACGACCCGTTGCGGAAATTTTCCGGCGTCCGCTCCCCGCGATAAAGCCGGTATCAGGCAATCACGTGAACCGTGCCGCCCGCGACCAGAGACACGCCGATTTCCATCTGCTGGATCGCCGTCTCGCCCTCGAGCTGATGCGAGAGCAGCCGGATCGCGCCGCGACCGATCGCCTCGCGATCGACGCGGATCGTGGTAAGGCGGGGCGAGGTCATGGCCGCAAGCGGCAGGTCATCGAAACCGATGATCGAGAAACCCTGACCGGCCGAGGCAAGACCGCCCTTTATCCCCTCCATGATTTCCACCGCGGCAATGTCATTCCAGCAAAACAGCGCCGTGGCATCATGCTTCCGCCCGGCGATATCGCTCAGCAGTTCGAGAGGTGTACGCTCCTCACCGCAAACCAGCACAGCCTCGCTTCCCGGCACATCCGCCATCGCCGTTACAAAGCCGCGCCGCCGCTCGAGAATGGTCGGCCGGTCGCCATAGGTATAATGCAGGATCTTCCTGTGGCCGCACGAAAGCAGGTGCTTCGTGGCCATGTATGCCCCGTAGAAATTTGCAGGCGCCACCGAACTGATGCGCATGAGCGGATCGCTGCCGTTGACGAGCACGGCATGGACATCCTGCTCCCGGCACCACACGGCCAGTTCTTCAGTCGCATCGATCCCCGCCAGCAATACCGCGCCGGCGCCGGCCTCCTTTACGTGACGGTCTATGAGGTCCAGATTGACGGTCCGCTCGCTGATTACACGAACGTCGAGATCAAGCCCGCAGGCCCGCGCCTCGCTTCGCATGGCATCAAGAATGCTGACATAGAAGCTCGAAAGCCCTCCGGTGGCATTGGCGAAGGGAACGAGCGCGACCACGCGGCGATCCATAGCCCGTAGGCCCGGCATATGCTTGGACCGGTATCCCATCGTCCGCGCCATGCGCTGTACATCCCGCCGAACCGCTTCGGATATGCCCTCCTCATTCGCCAGCGCACGCGAGACCGTGCTGACGGAAACGCCGAGCCTGGAGGCGATATCGGTCTGGTTGGGTCTGCGGCCGGTCGAGGTCATGTTGCTCACTGCTGTCATTGCCTGAATATCGATTACGCAATTTTTGCGATTTTTGAAAGCCCTGCCACGGTTACTTCAGCGCTTTCCGTATCCAGGGTTCCCCTTGTTGGTGCTCGTGACAAGGGGTCCGATGGCGCACCACGCGTTCAGGCGTTTGCTTCCCGTGTGCAGTTTACGACAAAACGGCAGGGGTGGATGCGCCGAGGATCGATATCCCACGGCCCATCGCCGGATTACAAGCTGTTCTGCATGACGACAATGGCACTGAATTTAGGAAGCGGGCGCTTGCAGGAAAAGCGGGCCGTCAGGCGTCCCTTCGTTCCCTTGCACCAACTGACCTGCCGCCACTTCGCGTCTTCAAGCATGGTGTGCACCGCCGTGGATCTGACGTCCGGCACATGCCGCACACGGGGGTGACCGCGCCACGCGACCGGGAAGATCAGGTGCACATCGGCCGGGTAGACCTTTTGGCGCCGAGGGATACCCACGGCTCAGCAAAGGCCACGTGCGCTCTGTGCCTGCCGGAACGGAGCGGACAGCCCGTAACCGGCATCAGCCAGCACGCAACCGAAACGCACTCCGGCAGCCATGACGCGATCGATCTCCTCAATCGCGATCTCGGGCTTTGTGCGATATTCCTGAAACGGCGCAAGCACACCGGCTTTCTCAATGCGCGTGAGGTCGCTTGTCCAGCTTTCCGGCAGCAACAGCCGCAAGCTCAGCAGCACCGGAAGCCAAAATAGTGCTAGGCTGGCATCACCTTATCGGGTCATAACGATGACAGAAACCAGACGGAAATTTTGCGAAAGACCGCCGGTCATCACAAACCAAACTTGGCGATCTTTTCGCTCAGCGTCCGCCTAGGGATCTGCAAAATCCGCGCGGCTTCCGCGACATTGTTGCCGGCGGTCGTCAGCGCGCGCTGGATCAGGGATTTTTCATATTGCCTGATTTCGTCATTCAGGCCGGCGGACGGCCCAGATTGCGCATCCCCGTGCGATCCGGTTTCGAGAGCCCAGTCGATCCCGAGTGCTTGTGCCTCGGCTCTGTTCTTGAGCTCCCGGACATTGCCCGGCCATGCCTCCATGAGCAGGCGAAAGCCGTGCTCGGGGGCGAGTTCATAAGGCTTTGAGCCATAACGCCGGGCGGCAAGCCGCGCGAAATGGGCGTAAAGCAGAAGGATGTCGTTGGCGCGCTCCCTGAGCGGCGGGACCGAAACGGTCACGCCGGACAGGCGATAGAACAGGTCCGCGCGGAATTCATTGTTCGCGATCGCGCTCTGCAGATCGGTTTTGGAGGTCGCCAATATCCGGACATCGATCGGGCGGGAACGGTTTTCCCCCAGCCTCTCCACCATTTTCTCCTGCAGGACGCGCAGCAATTTCGCCTGAAGCGGCAGGGCAAGCGCATCGACTTCGTCCAGCAGTACAGTGCCGCCGGACGCATATTCGAATTTGCCCGAACGATCCTTGTCGGCTCCCTGGAAGGCGCCCTTTGCAAAGCCGAACAGCTCCGTTTCGAATGCCGCGTCGGGTATGGCCGCGCAATTGATCGGCACGAACGGTCGCGCCGCACGGTCGCTCTGTTCGTGAAGGGTTCTGGCGACAAGCTCCTTGCCGGTTCCTGTCTCGCCGACGATGAGGACATTGACGTCCAGCGCGGCAACCGTCGCAATTCTCTCTCTCAACCGGACAATCGAGGGATGGTTTCCGATAATCTCCCCCACGCCGTCGGCAGAGTTGAGAACGATTTTCTGCAGACGCCTGATCTCGGCGCTCATCGTATTGCGCTTGATCGCCCTTCCGAGCACTGCGATGAGATGGTCGGCGTCATAAGGTTTCTCGAGGAAATCCTCGGCGCCGGCCTTCATCGCCCTGACGGCAAGCTGGGTCTCGCCGTGGCCCGTCAGCAGGATGACCGGCAGGCCCGGATGGCTCTTCCTGACGGTCGAAAGCAATGTCATGCCATCGACGCCGGGCATCCTTATATCCGAGACGAGAACATCGGGGACGATGTTGTCGAGTTGTCTCAACGCATCGACGGCATTGTTGAAGCCGGTAACCTGAAACCCGTTCATTTCGATCCAGTCGGTCGCGGAGGCAAGCAGGTCACGGTCGTCGTCGACAATGAAGACATGGTCCTTTTTCATTCGGCGGCCCTCACTTTCTCGACATGCAGCGGCAGCCTGACCGTCGCTCTGGTTCCCCCTTGCGGATCGGGCGAAAGGCACAGCTCGCCGCCGTGATCCTCGACGATAGCGGCAGAGATCGAAAGGCCGAGACCCAGCCCCTCGCTCCCCGCCTTGGTGGTAAAAAACGGCTCCATTGCCTGGTCGAAATTTTCCGGGCTGATGCCATGGCCATTGTCGGAGACCGCAATGTCCACATAAGCATCGGATGCGTTCACGGTGACCGTGATCCGCGGTGACGGGCTTTGCTCCAGAGCATCAATCGCATTCAACAGCAGATTGAGGAAGACCTGTTCAAGCCGGATGGCCGACCCGGCCACATATGCTGCGCCCCGGGCCTCGATCTTCGGCTTCACGCCGATCCTGTCCGCGCGTGATCCGGCGATTTCAACGGCAGCCCTGAGGCTTTCGACACAATCGAAGACTTCGATTTCCGCCCGGTCCTTTCTCGAAAACGTCTTGAGATGCCTCACGGTCTTCTGCATCCGCCGGACGAGATTGCGCGCTGAATCGATCCTGCTGGAGACGCCCTTTTCCTCAACCGAGCGCGCCAGCAGGCTGGTGCTCGCCAGCGTCGTCTCCAGCGCCGCGAGCGGCTGGCTGACCTCATGCACGATGGCCGCCGACATGCGGCCGAGGGCAGCCATTTTTTCCGCATGGACAAGCCCGTCCTGCGCGACCTTGAGGTCGTGTTCCGCCGCCTTGCGCACCTCGATTTCATGCGCCAGGTCGCGGGTCCTCTCCTCGACCTTGCGCTCGAGCATCTCGCTCTGCTGGAGCCGCAGCGCCACGAGCTGGCGGCGTTGCAACAGAAAGTGAAGCGCGCCGGTGAGAAGCATGCCGACAAGAACCGTGATCAGGCTCCAGAGGGTGGCGCTGTCTCTGGCCGGTGTCAGATCGGCGCTGGCGAAAAGCGTCCAGCCTTCTCTCGGCAGCCTTATCGATGCGGAGAGAAGGTTGTCGTCGATCCTCTCGAACAGGTCTTCGCCGCTTTCAAGAAGGTCACCGGCATTTTCGCCGGCGGCAATCGGCTGCCGGGTGCTCAGATCGATGCCTTCATAGGTGCGCGAGGCGATCAGGGTGTCGAGCGTAGCCTGCGTCAGCCGGGCAATCGGCCGATATTTCCAGTCGCTGTTGCCGGTGAGAAAGACGATCCCGTAACGATCCGCAAGCGAGAGGTTCTGCGCGGCCGATTCCCAGCTTGCCTCAAGCGGCAGAAGATCGATCTTGACGACCACGACCCCGGGCTGGCCGCCCGGCCCCGCGTCAATCCGCCGGGACATGAAATAGCCGGGCTTTCCGGTTGTCACGCCGATCCCGTAATAGCTGCCATCGCCTTCTTTCATCGCGTCCTTGAAATACGGCCTGAAACCGTAATTCCTGCCGACCAGGCTATCGGGCTGATCCCAGTTGCTGGATGCCAATGTCAGGCCTTCGCTGTCGAGCAGGTACAGATAGGTCGCGCCGGAAGCGGCCACCGCGTTCGAAAGATAGGCGTTGGCCGAGGCAACACGCTCCGGGTCGCGCGGCGCGCGCAAGAGCGCCCTCACCCGTTCGTCTTCGCCCGCAATCGTCGGCAGGTATCGGAAGCGGTCGATCTCGGCTTCGACGCTTCTGGCCGCGAGAAAGGCGGATTGCTCCAGTCGCACCAGGATGGCTTTCTTCATCCTGTCGTCGACAAGAAGCCAAACGACGACGGCCGAGACGAACACGACGGCGATCGAACCCAGGGATATCTTGTAGCGTTTCATCGACAGTACCGGGCTCATCATCGGTCCTCGGCATTATCCGCCTTCAGGCCCGCACTCGGCAAGGGCAATCGTGTCGCCAGCCGCTTCGCCAAACGTCATGCAATCGTTTTGCCGCCCGTAGCAGATTTTCCACCCCGAAACGGTGGCGCCGGAGGCGGCAAGATGAAGCGTGCCGACCGGCGGCGCTTCGGGATGCCACGTCCACCACCCGTCGACTAGGCGGGCGCCGGCGCCGGGGTCCATCCCCGCGCCCGATCCCTTGACCCTCGCCTCGGTCAGCACGAGCTCAGCGTCGACGATCGCCCAGTCCTCCTGCCACTCGACCTTTTCGACCGAGTGGATCCAGGAGAGCGAGAACGCTGTCGCGGCGATGACGGCGACCTTGCCGCCAGCGAGAATACAGAGGCTCATGTGCCCGCCGCCTGCGAAACGGCACTGCGCCTGACCTTGCGATAGACCAGGAACGCAAAGACGACAGCCAGCACAAGGCCGATCTCGTCGGTTATCGGCAAGGAAACGATCAGGGTTCCCGCAGCCGCCGCGGCCATGAGCCTCATGAACGGATTCAGGCGCGTTCCCGCATATCCGATGACGGCGGTTCCCCAAAGGCCGATCGCAAGCGCCGCCTTGAAGACGATGTAGGCGACCGCCGGCGCGTAGCCGATCGTTTCCGCCAGCGGACCGCCATCCTGCAGCATCAGGGCGGGGGTATAGACCGCCATGAACGGGATCACAAAGCCGGCGGCCGCGACCTTCACGGCTTCGAACGAGATCTTCAGACCGTTTTCCTTCGCAATCGGCGCGGCCGCGAAACAGGCCAGCGCCACCGGCGGCGTGAGGTCCGCGAGAATGCCGAAATAGAACACGAACATATGGCTGACGATCAGCGGCACGCCCAGTTCCAGCAAAGCCGGTCCCGCGATCGACGACGTGATGATGTAGTTCGGTATGGTCGGTATTCCCATGCCCAGCACGATGCAGGTGATCATGGTGAGGACGAGCGACAGGAACAGGTTGCTTTCCCCGACGGACACGATGAACTGTCCGAATGTGTTGGCTGCGCCGGTCAGGGTCATGGTGCCGATGATGATGCCGACAACCGCGCATGCAACGCCGACGGGAAGCGCCGTCTTGGCCCCGTCCGCCAAGGCATCGCGACATATGACGAGGGATTCGCGGCCGCCCTTCGTGAGCACGTTCCAGGCGATCAGCCCGGCGACCGCGACAAGCATCACCCGGTTTCCGTAGGCGAGGAAGGCGGCGGCGACCAGGCCGAGGCCGACCCAGAAGATAAGCCGGATAACGCCTTGCGGAAGCCCGAGCGCAATCGAGCCGCCAAGGATGAGCATGACGGTGAGCGCAAGGCCGATGGTGCCGGCATAGAGCGGCGTGTAACCCGAAAACAGAAAATAGACGAGAACGATCAGGGGTAGAACGAGATACCAGCCATCCTTCAGGGCCATGGCCGCGGATGGCAGTTCAGACTTGCCCATGCCGACCAGGCCATGCTTTCCAGCCTCCAGATGCACCATCCAGAAGGCGGATGCGAAGTAGAGAACGGCCGGAATGATCGCGGCCTTGACGACCTCGTGATATTCGACGCCAAGCGTCTCGGCCATGATGAAGGCGACCGCCCCCATGACCGGCGGCATGATCTGTCCGCCCATCGATGCCGTCGCCTCGACCCCGCCGGCGAAGGCCGGACGATAGCCGAACTTCTTCATCAGCGGGATGGTGAACTGACCGGTCGTGACCACATTGGCAACGCCGGAGCCGGATATCGTTCCCATCAGGCCAGAGGAAATGACGGAGACCTTCGCAGGCCCGCCGGTGCGATGCCCCACCAGGCCGAGCGAGACATCGGTGAACAGTTTGATCATCCCCGCTTTCTCAAGAAACGCGCCGAAGAGGATGAACAGGAAAATATAGGTCGAGGATACATAGATGGGGATGCCGTAGATCCCCTCCGTTCCATAGGCCATGTGGTCGATGACCTGCGAAAAATCATAGCCGCGATGGTTGAGCGGCGACGGCAAATACTGGCCGAAGAAGCAATAGGCCAGAAACAGGCCCGCAATGATCGGCAGCGCCGGGCCCATCACCACCCAGGCTGCCACAAACACAGTCGTCAGCGCCACGACACCGAAGACGATGTCGCGCGGCAGAGGATCGCCGGCGCGAAGGGTCAGCGGCAGATACTCCACATACTGGTAGAGAGCAACCGCGACGCCCGCCAGCGCCAATGCCCAGGCAACCGCCTTCCATGCGCCGGACTTCCGGCGCGCCAGAGCCATCAGGGGAAAGGTCAGCAACATCAGGAAGCCAACATGGATCGCCCTTACAATCTGGCTGGCAAAATCGATAAAATGGGCCGCGGTCGCGATCTGGAAAGCAGAAAACACGATGGCTATCCAGAACAGCAGGCGGCCTTCAAATGATAGGGGAAAGGATTCGGCCAAGGGATCGTGCAATCCGAGGTCGCCGGCCTCCTCCGGCATTTCATGTTTCATGGAATCGTGCAGCATCGCGTCCTCCCAGGGCGATTCAATTCGGATGGGGCCGGCTGCGAAAGCCGGCCCCGGCTTGCTCTTGAAGGGAGGCTCAAAGCAAGCCTTTTTCCTTGTAGTAACGCTCGGCGCCCGGATGAAGCGGTACAGGCATTCCCTGGGTCGCGTTTTCCAGCGTGATCATCTTGGCGGCCGCGTGCGCCGACTGCAGTTCACCGAGGTGTTCGAACATCTGCTTGGTCATCTGATAGACCGTTTCTTCGGACACGTCCTCGCTCGTGACGAGGAAGTTGACGACCGCGACCGTTGCGACATCAGCATCCTGCCCTTGATAGGTCCCGGCCGGAATCGTGCCCGCGATATAGGGCGGTCCGAGCTTCGCCGTAACATCCTCTGGGACGGCCACGACCGTGATGTCGACAGAGGTCGAAAGATCCTTGATGGACGCAACGCCCAGTCCCGCCGACTGCAGCGTGGCATCCAGCTGGCGGTTCTTGATCAGCTCCACGGATTCGGCATAAGGCAGGTATTCCGTCTTGCCGAGGTCATCATAGCTCATGCCCGCGGCTTCGAAAATCTTGCGCGCGTTCAGTTCCGTGCCGGATTTGGGCGCTCCGACCGAGAGCGCCTTGCCTTTCAGGCCCTCGAAATCGGTGATGCCGCTCTCCTTGGCGGCAACGATCTGGATATAGTTCGGGTATATGGCCGCGACGCCGCGAAGCTTGTCGAGCTTTTCCTTGAAGCCGGCTTCCGCGTCGCCTTCCCAGGCAAGCTGGACGGAATCGCCGAGCGCGAATGCCAGTTCGCCCTTGCCCCGCTGCAGCAGGTTGAGGTTTTCGACCGACGCTTTCGTCGATTGCACCTGCGTCCGGACTCCGGGGATATTCTCTGCGTAGATCTTCGAAAGGCTCACGCCGAGCGGAT
Organism: Martelella sp. UBA3392; assembly: GCF_002358775.1. Classification (NCBI taxonomy): domain Bacteria; kingdom Pseudomonadati; phylum Pseudomonadota; class Alphaproteobacteria; order Hyphomicrobiales; family Aurantimonadaceae; genus Martelella; species Martelella sp. UBA3392. Next base: position 23,563 of record NZ_DEPM01000209.1, on the reverse strand, counting down.
AATACACGCCCGATGTGCCACCGGTGAGAATATTGATGAATTCATCCGCCTTCGCCGATGTCGAGGCAATTGAGACCGCAAGCGCGGTTGCCGCGGCGAAAGCATATCTGTGGAAACGGTAAGACATTTTTCTCCTCCAATTGTGCAAGCGCCGTCTCCCAAGTTCAGCGCTGCAAATAATCTTAACGGAGCCAGCCGCACATAAGAAACTTTATTAATTACAATATGTTATATTGATTCCCGGTTTTTCCCACGGCAAGAATCCGCCGACAATCCAAGGGAATTGGCGGAATCTTGCCAACTCGCGAGTTTCCGCGGTCCCGCAATGCCGGAGCAAAAACCTGTTGTGCTGGCTCCAAGAGATCAACGCACAGCTTTGCCGCCGCCGATCCCGAGCGGCGGGAAACCGGATATCCGTCAGCGCAGACCAGAACTTCACCTTGACGCGACCTGCGCTCAAAGCTCAATCGACTCATCCACGCAAGACAAAGACCGGAAAGTGCGCGTGACCGCCACCGCGAGGGTATGCATTCCATTAAATCCACATATCACTACAAAATTGCGCTTGGCAGAATTAATATGAATGATTATCCTCCTCTCAAAATGGAGGAAATCGATGAAAACCAATGAGGGCGTCATCAAGACGTTTATCGAGGCCGGCATCACGCGCGGCTTCACGCTGCCGGGTCTCGGGATCACATGGTCGCTGCCGGCGTTCTTTGACCGCAAGGATGAATTCGAGTTGGTGCTGGCGCGCTCCGAGCAGTCGGCTTCGGTGATGGCCCAGGTCGCGGGCAAGCTCACCGGCCGTCCGGGCCTGTTGATGGCGCAGGGACCATTTGCGAGCTCCACCGGCGCTTTCGGCATTCTGGAGGCGTATTTCTCCTCGACGCCGATGGTCGTGCTCACCGACACCTCCTGCTATGACGGCTTCGCCCAGTATGGCGTCTACCAGACCATGACCGGCGATTACGGCGCGGGCGACGCCTTCGCGGTGATGAAGACCATGACCAAATACGCCACCTACGCCACCACGCCGGCCGAAGCGATCTACGGCACCCAGCTTGCGGTCAAGCACGCCATGACCCCGCGCCAGGGACCGGCGGCGGTGGTGATGCGCACCAACATCATCAAGGAGGAGGTGCCGGAGCATCCGCGCGCCAAGCTCTACCCGACCGAGGGCTATCTGCGTTCGACGCCGATGAAGCCGGATGGCGATGCGCTGCACAGGATTGCCGAGACCCTGAAGGCGGCCGAACGGCCCGTGATCATCGCCGGCAATGGCGTCTATATGAGCCGCTCGGGCGAGATGCTGTCGCGGCTTGCCAATCGCGAGGGGATCGCGGTGGCCTCCAGCTATCACGGCAAGGGCGTCATCGACGAGACCACGCCGATCGCCGTCGGCATGATGGGCAACTGGGCGGCGAAATCGGCGAACCGCATGGTTCAGGCCGCCGATGTCATCCTCGTGCTCGGCTGCAGCCTCGGCCCGGAATATACCCGCTTCCGCGACGAGAAAATGATGCGTCCGGGCGAACAGACGATCCTCCAGGTCGATCTCGACCCGCTGAATGCCGGCTGGGTGCTGCCGGTCGACATGGCGGTGACGGCGGATGCCGCCGATGTGATCCGCTATCTGCTCGATGCCTCCGGCGTTGATCAGGCGCAGGCGGAAAAGCGCAAGGACTTCATCGGCAAGATCAAGGCGGACAATCGCTATGGCGACCTGCCGCATTTCAAGACCCGCCCCGGCACGGTGCATTACGCCGATATCATGCGCGCGCTCGACGGCTTCCTGACGCCGGACGACTTGCTGACGCTCGATGCCGGCACCAACCGCATCTGGGCAACATCGTCGCTGCCGCTCAGAACGCCGCATCAGCTGGTCGCCCCCGGCGGTATCGGCGGCATGGGCTGGTCGACGCCGGCTGCCACCGGCGCCAAGGTCACATGCCCCGAAAAGCGCGTCACCGGCGTGATCGGCGATGGTGGCTTCGTCATGACCATGGATGCGATCGCGACGGCGGCGGAACACAATCTTGACGTCGTCTATGTGGTCGCCAACAATGCCGGCCTCGGCATGGTGCGCGACAATCTCGGCAACAAGGCGATCGGCGTCGATTTCGGCGATCATGACTTCGCCAAGGTCGCCGAGGGCCTCGGCGGTTCCGGGATCACGGTGACGGAGGCCGACCAGATCGGCGATGCGATCAGGGAAGGCCACAGGCGCGGCGGCCCGGTCGTCATTGACGTCAAGGTCGACCCGGCGGCAAGCCACCGTGATTGCTCGGATTACGACGATCTGCCGGATCCATCCGCCCTCAAATAGGAATTTTGTCCTTCCCGCGCCTTTCAAAGCCAATGACAAACAGGCGCGGGATGGGCTAAACAGGGGTCATGAGCGAGGAAAATCAAACAAATGATCAACCTGTCCGGCGGCGCGGCCGCCCGCGGCAGGATATCGGGGCCGCGGCCCTGAACGAGGAGCGGCCGTTCGTCAGTTCGCTGGCGCGCGGCCTTTCGATTCTGCGCGCCTTCCGGGCGGATGACAAGGTGCTGGGGACACAGGCGCTTGCCGAGCGCACCGGCCTGCACAAGACCACGGTGTCGCGGCTGCTCGGCACGCTCACCAAGCTCGGCTATCTGCGCTATATGCCCGAATACGGCAAATATGCCGTCTCCAACCAGGTGCTGACGCTCGGTTATGCGGCGATCGGCCGGTTCGGTTTCGGCGAGCTTGTGCGTTCCCACATGGACCAGATGGCGGCGGAAGGCGATTGCGTCGTGGCGCTGTCAGTGCGCGATGGGCCCGATATGATGTTCGTGGAACTGGTGCGTCGGCCCACGGCGGTGGCGCTCAATCTCAATGTCGGCTCGCGCATTCCGCTGGCCGAAAGCGCCCCCGGCCGGGCCTATCTGTTCGCCATGGGCGAGGAGGAACGCGCCGAGGCGTTTGCGCTGCTGGCCGGCATTCACGGCGATGCCTGGGCGAAGGAAAAGCGCCCGGCGCTTGAGGCGGCTCTGTCGCGCATGGCCGACAACGGCTATTCGGATTCCTTCGGGGAATGGGTTGCCGGCCACAATGCCGTCGGCGTCGTCCTGCGCGCGCCGATGACCGGCGACATCTATACGCTGAGCGTCGGCGGCAATGCCCGCAACCTGCCGCCGGAAAAGCTGAAATCGGTCCATCTGCCGATGCTGATGCGCGCCGCCCAGGAAATCTCCGCGCTGTCAGCCAGCAATTTCTAGATCACCTAGCAGATCGTTCATCGAACGCTTGGGGTCTCAGCGTTTGACCCGGGCATATCCCTTGCGCAGCAGCGGCCAGCAGAGCGTCAGCGCGGTGATGACGAACAGAAGGGCGGCGATCGGGCGCTCGAAGAACGCCCAGAAATTGCCATGGGTCAGGATCAGGCCCTGACGCAGCGACATTTCGATGGTCGGCTGCAGCACCATGCCGATCACGATCGGTGCGACCGGGAAGCGGAAATGCCGCAGCACCACGCCAACGACGCCGGCGATGAAGGCAACCCAGACATCGAAGGGATTGCCGTTGACGCCGTATGCGCCGACGGTGGCGATGATCAGGATCAGCCCGATCAGGATCGGCTCGGGAATGCGCAGCACCCGGGTGAACAGCGATGCGCCCAGCGCGCCGATCGCGAACATCGCCAGATTGACGATGATCAGGCAGAAGAAGATCGCATAGATCAGGTCGAGATGATTGGCGAAGAGCTGGGGGCCCGGCGCAATACCCTGCACCACCAGCGCGCCGAGCATGACGGCGGTCACCGGATCGCCGGGAATGCCAAGCGAGAGCGTGGGCACCAGCGCCGAGCCGGTAACGGCATTGTTGGCGCTTTCGCAGGCCACCAGCCCGTCCGGCTCGCCCTTGCCGAAATTGTCCTTGTGCTTCGAGGCGCGCCGGGCCTCCGAATAGGCGATGAAGGCGGCGGTGGCCGCGCCCGTGCCCGGCAGCGCGCCCACGAAGGAGCCGATCAGCGAGCCGCGCAGCAGCATGCCAAGCCGGCCCTTCCATGCGGCTAGCGGCGGCATGCGGAAGCCGACCCGCATCTGCTCGGGCGCCGGTCCGTCGCGATCGATGGTCAGCACCCGCATGAACATTTCCGAAAAGGCGAACAGGCCGACGATCACCGGAATGAGGCCGATGCCGGCGGACAGCTGGAAACTGTCGAAGGTGAAGCGCAAATCGCCGGTGACCGGGTCATTGCCGACGGTGGCGAGCAACACGCCGAGCGCGCCGGCCGTCAGCCCCTTCAGCAGATTGCCCGAGGAAACGCCGGCGATGCAGGTCATCGCGAACAGGCCGAGCGCGAAATATTCGATCGGCGTGAACTGCAGCGAAAAGGCCGCAAGTGACGGGCCGGCCAGCACGAAGACGAGCACCGAGAAAAGCCCGCCAATGGTGGATGAGGTCGTGACCCAGCCAATGGCGAGATCGGCCTCACCGCGCTGGGCCATCGGAAACCCCTCCAGCGCGGTCGCCGCCGATTGCGGGGTTCCGGGGGTGTTGAGCACGATCGCGGTGATCGAACCGCCATAGACCGAACCGCAATAGACGCCGAGCATCAGCGCGATCGCCGGTATTTGCGGCATCGAGAAGGTGAAGGGCAGCACCATGGTGAGCCCGATCACCGAGCCGAGCCCCGGAAGGACGCCGACGATCACGCCGACCAGCGTTCCGGCGACGATGGCGAGAAGTGTCAGCGGTGTCGCGATCTGGGTTGCGGCCGAAACTATGAGGTCCATGAAACGTCCCTGGTTATCGGTTTGACGGGGTCACCACGGCCACGAAAAGCCGGGCAGAAGGATCAGGAACACCCGCTCGAACAGGAACCAGACGGCGAGCGAATAGCTGACAGCGACGGCGGCGAGCACAAGAATATCGCGCCGGCCCAAAATGGCGGGAACCACGATCGCGAAGATGATGCTGGATGACAAAAAACCGATCACCGGCATCGCGGCGCAATAGCCTGCCGTTGCCGCCATCAGCGCCAGCATGCGCAGCGCGGGCTTAAGCGCCGGCAGCTCCGAACCGCGATGGCGCGCACCCGGCAACAGCAGGATCAGGAGCGCGATCAGGAGGGCCATCACCCCGAGCACGAAGCGCGGGAAGAAGAAAGGACCCCGACCCTGACTCGCGCGGGCAAAGGCGCTGATTTCCTCGAAGGTCTGGATGAAGAAGACGAGGACGAGGAGAGCGAGCGCGCCGATGACGGCCGCCTCGCTGATGCGCGCTGCCAGCGATACCTTGCCGTCGCTGATCTGCCGGTCGGCCATGCTTCCTCCAAGCCTGTTTCGACGTGACAAAATTGATGCCGGCAGGGTCTGGCCTGCCGGGATATCGAGACAATAGATAGCCTATTTTCACCGTCTTCAGAAAACCATGGGCTGTCCGGGACGACTGCCGCCAAGGGACGGCAGCCGTCGGAAGATCAGTTCGCCAGCAGCCCGGCCTTTTCGAGCAGCTTGCGGTTGGTTTCGTATTTTTCGTGCACGAAAGCGTCGAAATCGGCCGCATTCATGTAGGCGATCGGCTGCTTGACCGCTTCCATACGCTCCTGGAAGGGCGCGGAATCGATCGCTGCCTTGCAGGATGTCTCCAGCCTGGCGATGTCTGCGTCTTCCAGACCTTTCGGCGCGACCAGGCCGCCCCAGATCGGGAAATCGAGATTGTAGCCCTGCGCAGCGGCAGTCACGAGGTTCGGCTGTTCAGCGAGCTTGTCCTTGGAAAGCAACGCCAGCGATTTCAGTTGATCCGCATTGCTGGTGTAGAAGGACACGTGGGGAATGAACACGTCGGCTGTACCGTCAAGCAGCGCCTTCAGCGCTGGACCGTCGCCATCGACCGGCAGATAGGTCATCTTGATGCCGGCGGCATCTTCAAGAGCAAGACCGGCGATATGCGGGATCGAGCCGATCGCCTGCACGGCGAAGGTCACGCCTTCCGGGTTCTCCTTGGCGTAAGTGACGAGCTCTTCAAGGTTGTTGAACGGCGAATCCTGCCGGACCGCGATCACCGTCGGCGCCGAATAGGCAAGGCAGATATAGTCGAAACTGTCGACATCATAAGGCAGCTTGCGCAGATGCGGCTGCGTGGTCAGCGGGCCAACCGGGGCCATGCCGAGCGTGGTGCCGTCCTTCTTCGCGCGGGCAACCTCGCCTACGCCGATCGTGCCGCCTGCGCCGGCGGTGTTCTTGACCGCCACGCTGACGCCGAGCGATTCCGACATGCCTTCCTGCATGGCGCGGGTGGTGATATCTGTACCGCCGCCGGCCGCAAACGGCACCACGATGGTTACAGGACGGTTGGACTGGGCCTGTGCGCCGCCTGTCAGGGTGACAAAGGCCGCGGCGACTGCCATTGCGGATACGAGGCGGCCCGTGGCCCCCTTGGCTGATTTCATCATGAATCTCCTCCCAAATATTCACGCGCTCCGCCAGGAGCTCTGGCAAAAACCATTGGCAGAATGCCAAAAGTTCTGCATAGTGGTATTATGTACCATTTTTAATACGGGTCAATCCCTCATTAAAAGGGGAAGGCCAAAGGGAGGATATATGGAAAGGGTGAAGGGCAGAACCGCGCTGGTTACGGGGGCTGCGGACGGGCTGGGTGCCGCGATTGCGGCACGGCTCGCCGCCGAGGGCGCGCGGGTCGGCATCATCGACCGCAGCCCGGAGGCGATCGACAAGGCGCGCCAATCCCCGGAACTGCGCGACGCCGTCTTTATTGCCGGCGACCTGACCGATGGCGATGACATCGCCCGGATGATGACGGAGTTTGCCGACAAGGGCATGACATTCGATATCCTGGTCAACAATGCCGGCGGATCACTGCATACGCCCAAGGCCTTTCTGGAGGAAAGCGATGACGATTGGGAGCGGGTTATGGCGCTCAACGTCACGGCGGCCGTGCGGGTCAGCCGTCATGTGCTGCCGGGCATGGTCAAGGGTGGCTTCGGCCGGGTGATCAATCTCGGCTCCAAGGCTGGGCGCTATGGCAGCCTGTTCACCGGCGCGAATTACGTTGCCGCCAAGGGCGCAATCCAGTCGATGACGCTGCAGATGGCGCAGGAATTCGGCCCCCATGGCATTACATGCAATGCCGTCTGCCCCGGCGCGATCCTGACGCCGCGGGTCGAGCGGCTGTTGAGCGAGCGGATGTCACCGGAAGAGCGGCAGAAGGCGGTGGAGGCCATTCCCGTGCGCCGCAACGGGCGGGTCGAGGATGTCGCCGCCGCCGTTGCCTTCTTCGCCGCCGACGAGGCCGGCTTTATCACCGGGCAGTTGATGGACGTCAATGGTGGGCAGGGGATGGCATCATGAGCGGGCAGAACGCGAAGCGCACGCCGCTGACGGCGCTGGTTACCGGCGGCTCGGGCTTTCTCGGGCAGGCGCTGACGGACGCGCTTGCCGAGCGCGGCGACAAGGTGGTCGTGTTCGACCTGAACCTGCCGGCGGAAGACGCCCGCCTGCCGGGCGTTACCTATGTCGAGGGCGATGTCACCCAATCGGGCGCGACCGAGGCGGTGATTGCCGGCTTCGGGATCGACGCCATCCTGCACCTGGCCGCTCTTGTGATCCCGGCCTGCAGGTCAAACCCGGTGCTTGGCGCCAAGGTCAATGTCATCGGTCATATCAATATCCTCGAGGCGGCGGTGAAGGCGGGCATAGAGCGCGTCGTCTACGCAAGCTCGCTCGCCGCCCGGCCGCGCGGACCGCTGGCTTCCCCGGTCAATCTCTACGGCGTCTTCAAGCATTGCTGCGAGGAGATATCGAAGGTTTATTTCCTCGATCACGGCCTCGGCTCGGTCGGGCTGAGGCCGAATGTCGTCTATGGTCCCGGCCGCACCAGCGGCGAGACCGCCGCGATCACGCTTGCGATGCGAGCGGCGGCCCGGGGTGAGGCTTATGAATTACCGTTCTCCGGGAGGATGTGTTTCCAGCATGTCGACGAGGTGACCGAGATATTCCTGCGCTGCCTCGACAAGCCGGCAAGCGCGCCGGTTGTCAGCGACCTGACGACCGAGATCGAGTCCATGCACGACGTCGCCGATGCCATCCGCACGGTCGTGCCCGGTGCTGCGATCACCGTGGCGGATAATCCGCGGCCCGTGCCGGAGACGATGGACAACGCCCCGCTGCGCGCCTTTCTGGGCGCCTGGCCGGCCATATCGCTCAAGGAAGGAACGCGGCGGACGATCGAGGCCTTTCGCGAAACCGTCGAAAGCTGATAGCCTGAGCGCGCCTGTTGAAACGGGCGAAGTTCGGGAGCATCAAACTGTGGTGACGATCAAGCCCGCTGGTGACCAGGCCGTGACCGTGGAATTTGCCGATGTGATTGACGTGGGGCCGTCAACGCCGGCGTGATCGCGCGCGCCGACAGTTTTGAAGGCGCGGCCGAGCGCGGGTATCGTCGAGACCGTCCCGAGCGACCGTTCGCTGCTAGTCTATTACGATCCAGCCCGCATTCGCGGCAGCGCGCTTGCGCCGCTGCTTTACGAACGGACCGAGCATCTTCCGAAGGGTAGGGAAGTCGCCCGACGGCATTTCGACCTGCCCGTCTGCTTTCAGGGTGATGACGCGCTCGATCTCGCAGCCCTTGTCGACATGAAGAACATGGGTTTCGAAGAGCTGATCCCGCTCCATACCGCGACCGATTACCGGGTCCACATGATCGGCTTTGCGTCGGGCTTCGCCTATCTTGGCGGCCTGCCGAAGGCATTGCATACGTCACGGCTCTCTGTGCCGCGCCAGGAGGTGGTGGCGGGGGCGGTCGGCATCGGCGGCGCGCAGGCGGCGATCGCCTCGCTATCCGGTACCAGGGATGGCTCTATATCGGACGCACACCGCTTCGAATGTATGATCCGCAACGCGCCGACCCCTCCGTGTTTCGCGCCGGAGATCCGATCCGTTTCTTCGAAATCGGCGGTGTCGAGATGGCGGCTCTCGAACGCCGCGCGACAGAGACTCACGAACGATATCCAGATGAAACCGGATTTTATGGTAAAGTCGCTTGACGAAACGATCCCCTGCCCCGATTTCAATTAATGACGGTGCACCTTGGGCAGCATTGAGAAGACTCGGTGCGCTCCGTATATGACGAAATAGCCTCGGACATCCTGTCCCAAGTCCACGTCTTGAAGGAATTTGAACCTTCGATCGCGACGTTTTGATATTTATCCCGCAAAACTCGAATATATGAATACCGGCTTGACCGGTTTGGGATGACAAAAACGGGCTCGTAGAAGGTCAGGGCGCGAAGAGGCTCCGCTTTCGGCTCACATTCAAGAACGAGAGCCGGGCCTGATCAGGTCTGCGGCCTTTTCGGCGATCATCACGACGGGCGAGGCCGTGTTGCCGGACACGATTTTGGGCATGATCGAGGCATCGATGATCCGCAGACCATCAAGCCCCCTGAAACGCAGTTGCGGATCGACAACGGCCTCGTCGTCAACGCCCATGCGGCAGGTTCCGACCGGATGGAAGATCGTGGTTGCAATGTTGCCGGCTGCCGACAGCAGGGCGTCATCGCCCTCGACCGCCGGCCCGGGGAGAATCTCCTCCGGCGCGTAAGGCTTCAGCGCCTTCGCCGTCATGATCCTGCGGGCCTGCCTGATGGAGGCGACCGCAATGTCCCTGTCCCTGGCAGCCGAGAGATAATTCAACCGGATTTCCGGCTGTGCCGCTGCATCAGCAGTCGTGATGTGGCTGGCTCCAACGCTTTCGGGCCTGAGATTGCAGACCGAAACCGTGATCGCGGGGAAAGCGTGAAGCGGCTCCCCCAGCCTTTCGGTTGAAAGCGGCTGGACGTGATATTCGAGATCGGGCATTTCCAGCGATGGATCGGATTTCGTAAACATACCGAACTGGCTCGGCGCCATCGACATGGGTCCCGATCGCGTCAGTCCGTATTCGAGCGCGATTGCCGCCTTGCCGTAAAGAGAGTGGACCATGGTGTTGAGTGTCTTTGCATTTTTGACCTTGTAGACCGTGCGGATCTGCAAATGGTCCTGCAGGTTTTCACCCACGCCCCGTCTTGCGAAACGGGTGTCTATCCCGAGAGCAGAGAGCCGTTCCGGGTCGCCAACGCCTGAGAGTTCGAGGATTTTTGGCGAGTTGATCGCACCGGCTGAAAGCAGGACTTCAGCGTCTGCACGGGCCGTGAAGGCCGCGCCCTTGTGATGAAACCGGACGCCCGTCACCCGCCGGCCCTCGATGATCAGGCGTTCGGTCTCGGCGTGGGTGACAAGGCGCAGATTTGGCCGTTTCAGGGCGGGCCGCAAAAAGCCCTTGGCCGTGTTCCAGCGCACGCCGTTCTTCTGGTTGACCTCGAAGAAACCGCTGCCCTCATTGCTGCCATCGTTGAAGTCAGGGCGCGGCATGATGCCGAACTCCTTCGCGGCTTCCTGAACGGCCTTGAGAATTTCCCAGCGCCCGCGCTGACGGGCGACTTTCCACTCTCCGCCGCTGCCATGCATCGCGCTTTTGCCCGCATGGTGATCCTCGGATTTCAGGAAATAGGGCAGAACATCATCCCATGCCCAGCCGACATTGCCGAGCTGACGCCAGTGGTCGTAGTCGGCGGACTGGCCGCGCATGTAGATCATGCCGTTGACGGAGGTGCAGCCGCCCAGCACCTTGCCGCGGGGATAAACCAGGCTGCGCCCGTTGAGACCCGGTTCGGCGGCGGTCTTCATCATCCAGTCGGTGCGCGGGTTGCCAATGCAATAGAGATAGCCGACGGGTATATGGACCCAGTGGTAATTATCCGAGCCGCCGGCCTCCAGCAGCAGCACGCGGCAGGCCGGGTCCTCGGTCAGCCGGTTGGCGAGAACGCAGCCCGCCGTCCCCGCCCCGACGATGATATAGTCATAGCTGCCGTCCAGTTTCATCCATCGGTCTCCGAAGCCGCCAGATCACGCCAGACCGGATCCATCGCCCGGATTGCCCGGCGCCATATTTCATAGCGCCTGTCATAATGGGCGCGCATGTGCGGATCGGGCGCGAAGGTGCGGGCCGGCCGGGTCATGCTGGCGACGGCCGCCGCCTCATCGGGATGGATGCCGACGCCGACGGATGCGGCGATCACAGCGCCCAGCGCTCCGGTTTCGCGCGCTTGCGCCACGGTGACCAGGACGCCAAGCCCATCGGCGAACATCGCCGGCCAGTGCGGGGACCGCGCGCCGCCGCCCGCAAGCGCCGCCCTGTCGAAGGTGACCCCGGCCTCCGCCAGCACTTCGATGTGGCGGCGATGCTCGAACATCACACCCTCGTAGAGCGCGCGCAGCAGATGCCCTTCCCCATGCCAGCCGGCCAGCCCGAAAAAGCCGCCGCGCTGATGCGCGCCAAGACGCCCGCCATAGAGAAAGGGGTGAAACATCGGGTCTTCCCGCCCCGGCGTCACGCTGCCGACGGCGTCATTGACGAAACCGAAGGGATCGTCGTGATGGCCGCCGCGCTCCACGAAAGTCCTGACATACCATTCAAGATTGGCCGCCGATGTGGCGCTGTTTTCCATGTTGGCAAACCGGTTGCGGCCATAGGCCGAGACCATGAAGACACGATCGTCGCGCACAGGCACATCGGAAAAGACCTGGTTGATCGACCAGCTTCCAACGATAATCGAGGCCGCGCCGCTGCCGACCGCGCCCGAACCCAGCGCGGAGGCCACCACATCGAAATAGCCGGCGATCACCGGCGTGCCCTCGGCAAGCCCGGTCGCCTCCGCCGCCGCCTTGGTTACAGTGCCGACAATGCTGGTCGGCTCGACAAGCTCAGGCAACAGCCGTTCGGCATCGTCGAGACCGTAGAGCGCGAGCAACTCGCTGTCATAGGCGGCCTCGGGCAAACGAAGCAGGCCGGCGCCCGACATATCCGAAATCTCGCTGGCTTTTTTCCCGGTCAGATGCCAGCCTATGACGTCCTTGGCGAAAAGCAGCGTCCCCGCCCGCGCATAAAGGTCCGGACGATTGGCCTTGAGCCATGCAAGCAGCGTCGGGGTTTGCGACGGCCATGGCCGCTGAAGGCAGATCGCGTGAAGCGCGTCGCCTCTGGCGGCATCCAGTTCACCGGAAAGGGCTGCCGCCCTGGTGTCGAGCGACTGTATGCCGATCAGTGCTTCATCGTCCCTGTCCAGCAGATAGAGCCCGTTTCCGTGCCCTGCCATGCCGATGGCGGCGATTGCGGATGGCGGACAGCCACCGGCCTCGAGGCAGCCCCTGATCGCGACCCGGGCATTGTCCCAAAGCTCGGTGACGGATCGCTCGACCATGCCGGGCGCGGGCGTTTCGGTTGCGCCATCGATGGCGTGAGTGGCGATCTGCCGCCCCTCAAGATCGAACAGCACCGCCTTGATTACGGTGTTGCCGGCATCCAGCCCCAGCAGATATCTTGCATGATCAGCCACGATTATAGATGTCCCACGCTTCATCGCCGCCGGCGCCGTCATGGATGATCGCCATCAGGGCCGCCACCACCGCCTTCGGATTGTCATGCTGATAGATGTTGCGGCCATAGACCATGCCTTTTGCGCCTTGCGCTACCAAGGCCGCGGATTTGGCGAGCACCGCCTTCAGATCCTCCTTGCCGCCGCCGCGCACCAGCACCGGCACGCGCGCCGCCTCGACCACGCGATGAAAATCCTCCGGATTTTCGGTCGGGTCCGCCTTGATGATGTCGGCGCCCATTTCACTTGCCAGCCGCACCAGCGTCACGATCTTCTCGGCGTCCCCATCGACCTGATAGCCGCCGCGCACGTCATTCGGCAGCATCACCAGCGGCTCGATCATCAGCGGCATGCCGTATTTGTGGCAGGCCGCGCGCACGCGCGAGATGTTTTCCACGCACTGGCGGAAAAGCTCGGGCTCGTCGGGCAGCATGAACAGGTTGACCACCACGCAGGCGGCATCCATCTCGAGCGCGCCCATGATCGGCTCATCGGCATTCTGCAGCATCGACCACATCACCCGATGGCGCTGGTCATTATAGGGATTGCCCATGTCGATGCGCATCACCAGCGCCGGCTTGTCCTTTTCCGGACGGCCCTGCAACAGGTCGGCCGGGCCATAGGCCATCTGGATGGCGTCGGGCTTTGCCTTGATCAGGCTGTCGACAACGCCGGCCATGTCCTCAAGGCCGACCAGGAAGCTCGGCTCGTTGCAGACCCCGTGGTCGATGGCGACATCCAGGCATCCGCCATTGGTGAACAATCGATTCATGCGGGCTTTCGTGCTTATGCGCATTGCCGGCTCCTTGTCTCTGCTCTCTGTTTCAGAATTTCCGGCGGAACCCCGTGATAGTCCCGCAACTCTTCGATAACCGCCTGGCATTCGCGCGCCCTGCGGGCGTCATCCCAGCCAAGCTCTTGCGCCATGACGGCCGCAATCGCCTCGATCTGACCGTGATCAATCCTGCCGGTGATGGCGAGCGACGTCCGGCGCAGGATGATATCGGACAGGTGCTCGACATGCTCGTCGGCCGTGATCAAGGCGATTTCCGCGTCAGTGAGCTCAAGTCCCGCGACCGGCACGTCATCCGTTCGGGACGCCAGAGCCTTCAATAATGCACGCGCCCGCGTCCCGTAGGCGTCCGCCATGTGCGTTGCGCGCGAATGGCTGATGCCGAAGGTGTCCATCAACTCGCTGACCAGCAATTCGGGCCTTTCCGGGTAATCGCGCCCGCCGCCGATCGGCAACGCCTCGGTTCCCGTGATCCGTTCCCGCCCGAGTTCCGTCAGCACCGCATTGGCAGTCTGCTCCGAAAATGCCCTGAACGATGTCCATTTGCCGCCGACCATGCAGAATTGCGGCACCGGTCCGTCGATGCGATGCACCTTGTGGTCACGCGAGATCCGTCCGGTGAAATCGTGGTCGCTGACCGGCAGCGGACGGATGCCGCTATAGCTGAAGACCACGTCGCTCTGCTGAATGGCGATTTCGGGAAACACCAGTTTCAGAGAACCGAGTATATAGGCAAGCTCCTCATCCTCGCAGCGCGTGCGACCGGCATGCTGAACCCTGATATCCGTCGAACCGGCAAGCACTTTGCCCAGATAGGGAAAGACGATGCAGACGCGGCCATCCGTGTTCTCGAAGTAGATCATGTGACCATTGAGCGCCGCATACAGTCTGTCATTATGGATGATGAGGTGCGAACCCTTGGTGCCCGAGACCAGCGGCCCGCCCCCTTCCCCACGCGGCGCGATCTGGGCGTTCACCTCGTCAAGCCAGGCGCCGGAGGCGTTGACGATGACGCGGGCGGAGAGAGCATAGCTGTTGCCGGTCTCCCTGTCCGTCACCGCGAAGCCCTCGCCCTCAGGGCTGATCTCGGCATAGTTGAGCGCGATCGAAGCCGGCGCGGCGCTTTCCGTATCCAGCACCAGCTCCACCCCCAGCCGTTCGGGATAGGATATCCAGGCGTCGTAATAGGTGGCCGAGCAACAGAGCCTGCCGGTGAGTTCCGGCCACTTCCGACGGGTCTTCGCAGCACCCCGGAATGTGTGTTTCGGCAGCCTGCTTCGCCCGCGCGTGATCATGTCATAGAGGGTCAGGCCGAGTTTGATCGGCAGCGCGCCCCGGCTTGATGGCTTGCCCGATCCGCCGAACAGGGTCGCCGCCGAATTGAACAGGCCGGATACATAGGAGGTGATCGGTATGGTGGTCGGCAACGGCCGGACCATATGCGGCGCGTTGGCAAGCAGAGCGTCGCGCTCGGCAAGGGATTCGCGCACCAGATCGAACTCGCCGTTTTCCAGATAGCGAAGGCCACCATGGATCATGCGCGACGGAGCGGCGCTGCAGCCGGAGCAAAAGTCGTTGCGCTCCACCAGCAGCACGCGAAGGCCCTGCAGCGACAGGTCGCGGAAAACCCCAAGACCATTGATGCCGCCGCCGATCACGACGACGTCGAAGACGCCGTTTGCGGCCAGTTTCTCGAAGCTTTTCGCTCTTTGCGCAGACATAGGGGCTCCGTTCGCCGGAGCGGGCTCCGGCGTTCTCAAATTCCAATATTGCGGTCGGTTAACCGTCCAGTTCGCTCAGATGGGTCGCGACGGCGCTGCTGATCGTTTTCTTTTCCTCCTCGGAAAGCCTGAGCCGGCCCGCCGCGGCGTTCTCGCGCGCCTGTTGGGCATTTCTCGCCCCACAGAGCGAAAAGGTGATACCCGGCTGGGCCAGCGTCCATGCGATCACCACCTGCGCCAGACTGGCGTCGTGAACGCTGGCGATCGGTGCGATCTCGCCCATCAGGGCAGCGACCTTCCGCCGGTTTTCGAGCGAGAAACGGGGATTGTCCTTGCGCTGATCATCGCCGCTGAACGTTCGCTCGGGCCCCATCTTTCCGCTCAGAAGGCCGAGCGCCAGCGAGGAGTAACTCAGCACCGAAACGCCGTTTTCTACGCAGACCGGAAGCAGCGTGGTCTCGATATCCCGTTTGACCATGCTGTATTCTTCCTGGATCGCGTCGAGCTCCCCCGCGGCCAGATAGGCTACGATATCCTCCGCCGAGGTATTGCTGGCGCCGATCGAGCGGATCTTGCCTTGCCGTTTCAACTGCTCCAGCGCCTCCATCGTCTCATCGACGGGCGTTGTGGGATCCTGCCAGTGGGTGATGTAGTGATCGATATAATCCGTCTTGAGACGCTTCAGGCTCTGCTCGATTTCATAGACGATCGAATCCTTGCCGAGATAGCGATGAACCGGTTTTCCGTCGTAGTCGAAGAAGTGATTGCCCTTTTGCATATGCCAGACAAGACCGCATTTGGTTGCCAGCACCACCTTGTCACGCCGTCCGGCAAGCGCCTTGCCGACGATCTCTTCGGCCAGACCCTGGCCATAGGCGGGCGCGGTATCGATCAGCGTGATGCCCTCATCAAGGGCGGCGTGAATGGCCTCGATCGAGCGCGCCTCGTCCGTGCCGCCCCACATCCAGCCGCCGATTGCCCAGGTGCCGAGACCGACCACGGAGGCCTCGATGCCGGAGTGTCCGATCGGGCGCTTTGCCAATTCATGCGACATTCTTAGACCTTTCCATTTCTGCGAGGACCGCATTCACAGTCCCCTCATCCAGGATCAATGAATCCAGGTATTTTCCGTTCAGAACCGTCTGGATCGGCCGCACCTTGTGCGGGCCGGAGGCGACGCCGATCACCGTCCGGCACCCTGAGATCTCCGAGGGCGCGACGGCCACCAGCCGCGAGTTCAGTTCGTAATTCGCGAGGCTTCCGCCCTCCAGGATCAGGTGGGCCATGAACTCGGCTGATACGCCGAGCCCGACCATCATCTTCCGATCCTCCTCCGGCACCGGATTGAGGTCGTAATAGCTCGATCCGCTCGGCTCGATGGAGCCGATGCCGGTGAGCGCAAGATTGGCCGCGCGCGCCAGATCGAACACCTCGCGCACGGAAGACATTTCCTTGAGCATTTCGCATTGCGCCCGGCTTTCGGCGAAAAGCGGCGCATGCACCATCAGCGCCCTGCCCCCGAGCCGTTCGGCAAGCCTCGAGGCCAGATTATTGACGTCGGTATAGAACTTGCCCTGAACGCCGCCCGTCAGCGGCACCACGGTGACATCGAAACTACGGTCGGCGACCAGGTTGTCGACCGTCGCGCTGACGGCCTTGCCGCCGGTAATGGCAATGACGTCGCCGTCGCGGACATTTTCGAGGATGACGCTGGCCGCGGCCTTGCCGACCTGCTGGAGGTTGGTTTCAGCATTCGCCGACACCGTCGGCGTAATCACCGCCGAACGCAGGGACGTCGCCTGTACCAGCGTAGCTTCAAGCTCCATCAGGCGCTGATAGGGAGTTTCGATATCGATCCGCACCATGCCGAGCCTGCGCCCCTGGGCAATCAGCCGGTTGACCTTGGAATGCGACAGGTTGAGCCGCTGCGCGATCTCCGATTGCTTCATCCCCTCCAGGAAATGCAGCACCAGAACGGTGTGCATCTGACGGGCAGTTTCAAAATCGAGATTGTGGTCGAGCATGTCCGTGCCCCTTCTATCCGCGCACTTTGTGGAGGTAATGATCGATCGAAACCGCCGACAGCAGGATCGAGCCGCGTATGATATCCTGCCAGTAGACCGATACGTCCAGCAGCGCCAGCGAACTGGAAACGACCGACAGCAGCACCGTGCCCAGGATCGCACCGAAAATCGTGCCCGAGCCGCCGCTGAGACTTGCTCCGCCAATGACGGCGGCGGCAATCACATTGAGTTCCATACCGATACCGAAGGTCGGCTGGGCCGAGCCAAAGCGCGCCATGTAGATGACGCCGGCAACGCCGCAAAGCGCCGAACACAGCGTGGTCGTGGAGAAGATCACCCGCTTGGTGCGAATGCCGGAATAGGCGGCCGCCTTCTCGTTGCTGCCGGTGTAGAACACCTTGCGGAACAGCGTGGTCCGGCGCAGCGCGAAGTCGAATGCGACGACGACGACCAGAAAGATGACGATCACCAACGGCACCGGCCCGATCGCGCCCTGGCCGATGAACTTGAACTCCGGCGGCAGGGTGTAAAGCCCGAGCGGCCGGCCTCCGGTCGCCAGCAGGCATATGCCGCGCGCGATCACCATCACCGCCAGCGATACGATGAAGTGATGCAGGCCGACGCGCGTGACGAAAAAGCCCATGAAGGCGCCGATGCCTGCGCAGGCCGCGACCGATATCGCCGATGCGACCCAGGGATCGACCCCATGGAGATAAAGCCAGCCGCCGATCACCATCGCAAGCGCCGTTACCGAGCCTACGGAAAGATCGATGCCGCCCGAGATCAGCAGGATGGTCATGCCCACCACCACGATCCCCTCCACCGCAAAGGCCATCGCCATCGCGCGCATATTCACCCAGGTCAGGAAATAGGGCGAGGCAAAGGACATCACGATGAACAAAACAAGAATGATCGCGATCAGACCGGTCTCGCGCATTCTGAACAATCTTTTCAGCGGGCTTGTACCGCCGCGTCCCGGCTTTGGCGCTGACATTTCCATAGCAGTGTCCACCTTCCCCTCCCTCAGGCAGTCTGTTTTCGATGATCGAGCACGGATGCCAGATGCATTATGTTTTCCTCGGTCATCGCCTCACCCGTGACCTCGCCGCTGATACGGCCCTCGCGCACCACAAGGATACGATCGCAAATGCCGATCAGCTCCGGCAGTTCGGACGAGATCGCCACGATGCCGACGCCGGCCCGCGCCAGATCGCGCAGAATGCGATGAATTTCGGATTTGGCGCCGACATCGACGCCGCGC
>NZ_DEPM01000209.1:4549-4983 GCF_002358775.1 Martelella sp. UBA3392 | reverse complement strand
ATCGACGCCGCGCGTCGGCTCATCGAGGAAGATCAGTTTCGGATTGACCGACAGCATCTTGGCGAGCGCCACCTTCTGCTGGTTACCGCCGGACAGCGACGAAACCGGATCGCCGAGACGGCCATATTTGAGGTTGAGCGTGCGACCGAGCCGTTCGGCCAGTTCCCTCTCCTTTCCGCCGCTGATCAGCCCGCCGACACCGGAGACCTGGTCGAGATCAAGCGCCGAAACGTTCTCCGCGATCGACATATCGAGAAAAACGCCGTCGCCCTTGCGGTCCTCGCTCAGATAGACCATGCCGGCGGCAATGCTGTCGGCATATTCGGCGAGCGCGAGCTTCTGGCCGTTCAACCATACTTCGCCGGTTACGTCCCCTTCGAGACGACAGATTCCCTTGACGATCTCACTGCGCCCGGAGCCGATCAGCCCGGCGA
>NZ_DEPM01000209.1:0-4244 GCF_002358775.1 Martelella sp. UBA3392 | reverse complement strand
GCCCGGAGCCGATCAGCCCGGCGAAACCGAGGATTTCACCTTTCTTCAGCTCGAAGGATATATCGTGGAAGCGCCGGGCCTCGTTCAGCCCGTCGACCTTGAGGATAATCTCCTCGGATCGCTCCGCCGCAGTCTGTTTTTCCGGATAGAGCTTGTCGATCACCCGTCCGACCATGGCGTTGACCACATCGCCCGGCTCGATATCGGCGAGTTTGTAGGTGACGATATACTGGCCGTCGCGAAACACGGAAACACGATCACAATTGTCGAAGATTTCAGCCATGCGGTGCGAGATATAGATGATCGATATCCCGCGATCGGCGAGACGCCGCATGATCGCAAACAATACCTGCGCCTCGGTTTCCGTCAGCGCCGCGGTCGGCTCGTCCAGGATCAGCACCCGGCAATCCAGCGTCAGGGCCTTGGCGATTTCCACCAGTTGCTGGCTGGAGATCGACAGATCGCGCACCAGGGTGGCGGGATCGATGTCGGCCAGTTCCTCAAGAACAATCTTCGCCTTTTTCCTCAGGCCATCATAATCCATCAGAAATGACCGGCTCGCGTTGGTGGCGGCCATGAAAATGTTTTCCGCGACCGAGACGTCCGGGCATAATGCGATTTCCTGATGCACCAGGCCGATGCCGAGCTTCTGGGCAACTGCGGGAGACGTTATCCGAACCGCCTCGCCGCCGAGGATGATCTCGCCGCTGTCCGGCTGCAGGATGCCGTCGATCACGTTCATCAGGGTCGACTTGCCCGCGCCATTCTCGCCGGCAAGCGCATGGATTTCGCCCTTGCGCAATTCGAAATCCACGCCCTTCAATGCCCGGATCGCGCCGAAGGATTTGCTCACATTGGCAATTTTCAGGATCACGTCGTCGGTCATGGCGAGCGCCCTTCATCTCGGATTGAAATTGCTGTGGGCGGTGGCGGCCACCGCCCACAAGAAGCCTTTGCGAAAGGGCTCAGTTCGTGTCGCGACCTTCCATATATGCGTTGAGGTCGAAGCTGTCGGCGTTCTCCTTGGTGATGACGGCAAAGCCGTTGTCGGCAAAGGGAATCTGGAACGGGTTGTAGCCCGAGACCTTGTAGTCGTTGAACGGATCGAACACGTCACTGTGCACGGCGAAGAATGTCGCCAGGAAGCCGAGAAAGCCCTGCATGCCCTGGTTCGGGCTGAGCGCCATGTGAATATTGCCGGCCTTGATCTGCTCGAGCGTCGCCGGCGTGATATCGGCATGCATGATCAGCACGTCGGCGCCGGCTTCGCTAACCGCTGCGACCGCACCTTCGGCCGATCCCGCTTCGGGAATCCACATCGCGCCGAGATTGGGGTTGGCCTGGAGAATGGACGCCGTTGCCCGGTAGGCGGCATTGCTGTCCTGATTGGTGGTCTGCCGGCCGACCAGCTTCATATCCGGATAGTGGTCTTCCATGTAGGAGATCAGCGCAGTGACGCGAAGATCGTGGTTGGATTGACCCGGATTTTCCAGAACCGCATATTCGCCGCTTTCGCCGATCTGGCTGACGATTTCCTCCGCCGCGAACTTGGCTTCGGCCAGATTGTCGGAGGTGATGTAGGACGTTCGCTTGGAGTTCGGCGAGTCGGCGGCAAATGTCACCACCGCAATCCCGCTGTCGACGGCCTGGTTGATCGGCCCGATAAAGGGATCGGCCTGCATCGGATGCAGCAGAACACCTGCCGGCTGCTTGACCAGGTCCTGCTCGAACGAGGCGATCTGCTTGGTGATGTCGTAATCCGGCGTTCCGGAGAAGACGGTTTCACAGCCGAATGCGTCGGCCGCCTGCTTGAAGCCCTCATAGACCGGCACCCAGTAAGGGTGCGCCGAAACCATGACATTCATGACATAGGTTTCACCCGGCTCGCATTTGATTGTATCGGCTAGAGCCGGCGCCGTGCCGGAGACGAATGCTGCAAGCGCCAGAGATGTCACCGCGCCGCCCAAAGTAAGTTTCATCATTTCCTCCTCCCAGAAGACCATGATCCAAAATCATCGGTACGCAAAAGGTACCGCACGAAATTAATCTCACATAACGCAATTTATTGCGCATGGGGACGTTAGGCGGTCGACGGGAATGCTGTCAACAAACTTTGATATTTTTATTATAGAGTGAAATATATTGCAAAGCCGCACTGATCTTTAGGTGTCGAAGCGTGCATTGGGCCATATAAAACGCCTGCGAAAGAGCCAACGACCTGCACGTCTGCTTGTATCAACGCGGCGTAAAGCCGGGCAGCAGCTACCCGGGGCATCGTCAGTCAGAAGCGATTTTTGCAACAGAGGCGCCTATTCCGCCTTGCCCGGCGACAGGCCCAACATGGCAGCATACCAGGAAGCCTCGGCGCGCGAGGAAATGCCGAGCTTGCGATAGATCGACTTGATATGGGTCGCCACGGTATTGCCGGAGAGGCCGAGCTGTTCGGAAACATCGACATTGCGCAGGCCGCGGCTGATAAGCGCGAGGACTTCCCGTTCACGCTCGGTCAAGCTGCCCTCCGGCGCGCCTGCAGGCCCGGTCAACTGGAAATGCATCCATGATGCGCCGCGCGATCGCCGGCGACAGAGCCGGAATCCCCTCGGCGAGTTGGCCCAACTGCCGTATGATCAGTTCCGATGGCTGTTCCTTCAGGAGATAGCCATTGGCCCCGGCTGAAAGCGCGGCCACGATGTGGGCGTCATCCCCCATGGCGGTGGTGATGACGCAGAGCGTATCGGCGCTTCGGGCGCGCAGGGCACGCAACACCTCGATGCCCGTGCCGTCCGGCAGGCTGAGATCGATCAGCGCCACGTCATAATCATTCGCCGCCGCAGCGGTCAGGCCCGCCTTCATGGTCGCCACCGCTTCGATCTCATGCGGCGCCGCAAAGGCCGCTTTCGCAATGCCGCTGAGCCATGTCCTGGCCTCGGCCAGATCCTCGACAATCAGTATCCGGGTCATGTCGTCTTGCATTCAGAGAGGGGAAAACGGGCGCGCACGATCAGGCCGGGTTTGGCGTCGCCGATGACCAGCGTGCCATTGAGGGCGGTGACACGCGCCTCGAGATTGGCAAGACCGTTGCCATTGGTCTCGTAGCCCGGAGCAAGACCATTGCCATTGTCACTCACGTCGAGCAGGGCGATGCCGTTCTCGGTCGAAAACCGGAGCCTTATGCGGCTTGCCCCGGAATGGCGGATGGCGTTGCTGACGATATCGCGAAGAATGGAACGCAGCGCATAGGCGATGTTCGGCGCCAGCATCGTGTCGCCGTCCTTGTTGCTGTCGCGCCAGTCGAGCGCGATATCGGCCGCCGCCAGCCGCTCCAGCGCCTCGATCCGGAGATCGGCCAGAACCTCTTCCAGCGTCTTGCCGCCGCGCGCGGCATTGTTGACGATGTCACGCAGGTCCGAGATCGTTTCGCGGATCAGCGTATTCTTGCGCTCACTGGTCTCGCTGCGAAGCGCCGACAGAAGCTGCGCGCCCATATTGTCATGCATGTCCCGGGCAATCCGCATGCGCTCATCCGTGGCGCCCTTCTCACGGGCATCACGGCTGGCGATCGCATGCGCGAGCATGGCGCAGATATCGGCGGCAAAGCGCCGGTCGCGCGGGCTGAACAAACGCCGCCCGCGATAGGCATAGGACAGTCTGACCGGCGCGAGACCGGCAATGCGGGGAATGGCAAGCGCCAGGCCATCCTCTTCAATAGCTGGTTCATTGGCGCCCCCCGCAATGCCATCCGACAGATGCAGCGGCTGGAACGCTTCACTCAGGATCTGTCGCCAGCGCTCTTCCTGCACCGTATCCTTTGCCAGGGCCACTTCGACGATGCGGCCGAAAAGCGTTTCGCGATCAAGCTCGCCGCGCGGCATCAGCCGCCTCGCCATCCAGTTGCGAAACGGCAGATAGACCAACGCCACCACCAGCAGCGACACGGCAAACGCGCCGGGCCGGTCCATCGCCATGAACACGATCAGAGCGGCGTCAAGCAGCAGCAGCAAAACAAACGCGCCGAAATAGGAAAGGATCGAAAAGGCCCAGCCTTCCAGCTCGAACAGCCGATGGCGCGCCACACCAACGGCGACGCCGACGAACAGAAGGCCGAAAAGCACAAAGGCATAACCCTGCGAGATGGAGGGACGCGCGCCGAACAGATTTGGCAGGATAATGACCGAAACGAACGTGCCGGCGCAAAGCACCACAGACAGGGCAAACCAGCGGATCGCGGCGCGCGCGCGGCGGGG